>JAJXXI010000542.1 GCA_021781185.1 bacterium | reverse complement strand
GAAGTCGAGCACAATCAGGCCGCCCATGTTGCGCAGGCGGAGCTGGCGGCAGATTTCATCGGCGGACTCGAGGTTCACCTTGAGAATGGCGGCCTCCTGATCCTTGCCGCCCTTGTGCCGGCCGGTGTTCACGTCAATCGCCACCAGCGCCTCGGTTTCATCAATCACGATGTAGCCGCCGCTCTTCAAATGCACCTGGCGCGAGAAGGCGTTTTCCAGTTGCTTGGTCACGCCAAACCGGTCGAACACGGGCTGCGCGTCGGTGTAGGGCTTGATCTTGCTGGCCGAGCGCTTGGAGATCTTGAAGATCATTTCACGCATGCGTTCATAGGCTTTTTGATTGTCCACCACGATGCGTTCGACGTCCTCGGTGAGAAAGTCGCGCACCGTGCGCTCGATCAGGTCCGGCTCCTGGAACACGCAAGTGGCCATGGGCTGCTTCTTGATCTTGTCGGAAACCTCGTTCCATTCCTCGAGCAGCAACGCGAGGTCGCGCACGAAGTAACGCTTCTGCTGGCCTTCGCCGGCGGTGCGCATGATGACGCCCATGCCGTCGGGAATGGCCAGTTCGCGCAGGATTTTCTTGAGGCGCTTGCGCTCCTCGACGTTTTCGATTTTGCGGGAGATGCCGGATTGATCCGAGTTCGGCAGCAGCACGAGGAAGCGGCCGGGCAGCACGACGTTGGTGGTGACGCGCGGACCTTTGGTGCCGATGGGTCCCTTGGTGACCTGCACAATGATGTCCGAGCCGGGCGAATACAGGCGCGGAATGTCCTTCTGCGTGATCTTCGGGCGCTGCGGGCGGCGCCCCCCTTCGCGTTCAACGATTTCCACGCCGGAGTCGAACTGGTTGGGCACGATGTCCCAGTAATGCAGAAACGCGTTCTTTTCGAAGCCGATGTCCACGAAGGCGGCCTTCAGGCCGTCTTCGAGATTGCGCACCCTGCCCTTGAAGATGCTGCCGACGAGGCGTTCCTCGGTCGTGCGCTCGATGTTGAACTCCTCCAGCTTGCCATCCTCCGTCACCGCCACGCGCGTTTCGAGCGTCTCGGCATTGATGATGACTTCCTTGTGGACCTTCTTTTCCGGGCGGATGAGCCGCTGGACCTTCTTGACGATATTGGACGCGGCGTCCTTGATGGCCTCGATAAAGCCCTTGGGCGGCTCGGCGATTTTCACCGGCTCAAACTTTTCCTCCACGACGGGCGGGGCGGGGCTGGCTTCGGCCTTGTGCTCGGGCGGGTGGCCGTGTTCCGCCGGCGTTTCAGCCACGGGCCGGCCGTCGGGCGGCAAACCGGCGGCGATGTTTTCGGCGCGCTCGATTTCATGTTGATGGCGTTTTTCAAAGACGCGTTCGCTGCCGCCTTGTTCACTGACGACTTCGGCGCGGGCCTCCACGGCGTCGCGGTCGGGTTTTTGTTGAGCGTGGCTCAGGCCGCCTTTGGGCTTGAAGCGCATTCCGCGGCGGCGCCGCGAGAAGTTATTATTGCTCATGTTTTTAGTATCCTCTTCGATGGATGTGTATGTTTTGCATCAAGCCCACGGCGATCAACGAGCATAGCACTGAAGATCCGCCATACGATAGCAGCGGCAGTGGCACGCCCGTCACGGGCATGATGCGAATGTTCATGCCGATATTGATGAACACGTGGCTGAAGATGAGCATGACCACGCCCACCGCCACGAGCTTGCCCAGGCGGTCGCGCGCCCGGCCGGCGATTCTCAATCCGGTGAAGAGAACCACCGCATACAGCGCGAGAATGATCGCGCTGCCAACAAACCCCTCCTCCTCGGCAATCACGGAGAAAATGAAGTCGTTGTGTGCCACCGCCCGCGGCAGATAGCCCAGAGCATTCTGGGTTCCCTGCCGCCAGCCTTTTCCGAACAGCCCACCGGAGCCGACGGAAATCAAAGCCTGCCGCACGTTGTAGGCATCGTCCCACTGACGTTGGCGCAGGCTTTGCAACTCCGCCTTGGTGGCGTTCGGCGGAGCGAAATCGGTGTAATCACGACCAAAGTAAATCAACAGCCGGTTGCGCTGATACTGTTCCATCGGCACCTGCCAGCGCGCCGGCAGAAACACAATATCCGCGATGAACAGCGCCGCCAGCAGGCCGACAATTCCGGCCAGCTTCAGCAAATAGCGCCGTGGGGTGCCCGCCACCACCATCATCACCAGGCCCGTCGGCAGCAGCACCAGCGCCGAACCCAGGTCCGGCTCCTTCAAAATCAGCACGAACGGCAGCAGCATCAATCCGATGCCCTGCCAGAAGACCCGTGGCTGCCACAGTTCATCCGGCGGCCGGCTCAGGAAATTCGCCCCGGCCAGAATGAACGCCAGCTTGGCAAATTCGCTCGGCTGAAACTGGAAAAACGGCAGGTCAATCCACCGCCGCGCACCCCAGCCATGGGTCTTGCCGATGAACGGAACCAGCACCGCCACCAGACAGATGATCATCACCCAATAGACCACGAACGACCAGCGGGCCAGCGTGTGATAATCCACCAGGCACACCGCCGCGCCCGCCCCCAGACCCAGCACATACCAGATCACCTGCCGGAACCAGACCTGGGCGAACCAGGCTTTTTCCGTCTCGGCCGGACTCACCATGGTGGCGCTGAAGACGAACGCCGCGCCAATGATCATCAACCCCACCAGCGCCGCGAGCTGGAGCTTGTCGAACGTTTCTTTGCGCTCGTTGGTGAACAGGTTATCCATTGCTTTCAAGGGGGAAGACCGCGCCTCTAGCCATGAACGCCCCAACTCCAGACGGGCGGGCGCAGCACCCGGACGTGTGGGGTGCCGGACGTTCGCTGTTGAAGGTCGGGGGTTTGGTCATATCAATTCGCCGTCGCCAGCACGTTGGTCGCGGTGACGGTTTCCTCCCGCATAATTTCTTGGTAAATGTCGTGCGCGATCGGCGCGCAGGTGGTGCCGCCGTAGGTGCCGCCCTCCACCATGACCACCACGGCGTAACGCGGGTGTTCGTAGGGGGCGAACGAGGCAAACCAGGTGGTCACGCCGATTTCCCGGTTGTGTTCGTCCATCACCTGGGCGGTGCCGGTTTTACCGCAAATCCGCAGGCCGGGAACCTGGGCGGCCTGCCCGGTGCCCTCCTCGGTTTCCGCCAGCATGGCGTTGTGGAGGAGCTGAATGTTGTGGACGCTGGCGCCAATGTGGTCGCGCACCAGGCCGGCCGGAAACTCGGTTGCCTTGCCGGGACCGTTTTTATCCTGCGGCTCGATGCGGGCCACGAGGCGGGGCCAGAACACCGTTCCGCCATTCGCGAGCGCCGCATACGCCATGGCCATCTGCATCGGCGTCACCGAGAGGTCGCCCTGTCCGATGCACAAGTTGGCCGTGTCGCCGTCGGTCCAGCCGTGGCTGACCTGGTCCAGGGTGGGCAGAATGCCGGACGTTTCCTGGCGGGTGCGCAGCCCGGTGCGCTCGCCAAAATGAAATTTCTGCGCCATGCGGATGATGGCATCTATCCCGGCCTGCATGCCCACCGTGATGAAATAGGTGTTGCTCGAATGCATGATGGCGAGTTTGAGATCGTATTTGCCCGGCGTGGCCAGGTCACGCACCCGCCGCCGACCCACATAAACGTAGCCCGGGTTGTCCACGAGCGTGTTGGGATTCAGTCCGTTTTGGAGGCAGGCCAGGGCGACAATCGGCTTGAAAATCGAGCCGGGCGCGTAGTTTTGCTGGGTGGCGCGGTTGATCTGCGGCCGCAGCTTGGGATCATTCATCCACGCGAGCTGCTGGGGCGAAAACCCGGTGATGAAGCAGTTTGGGTCCACCGACGGCTCGGACACCAGGGCCAGCACATCGCCGTTGCGCACATCAATCACCACGATGGCCCCGCGCGCATCCGGCCCCTGGTGTTTCAGGAGCGACTCCTCCGCCGCCTGCTGCAAATCAATGTTGATGGTGAGCATCACATTTTCGCCCGGCTCCGGCTGGCTCCAGACGTTATCCGACTGGCGGTAACCCAGATTGTTCACCAGCACCGACTCCGCCCCGGCACGACCGCGCAGTTGGGCATCATACCCGCCCTCGATGCCCACCACCCCGCGATAATCCGGCAGCCGATACGAGAACGACGACTCTTCGCCCTCATACGACCGGTCGTCGCGCCGCAGATAGCCCAGCACATGCGACGCCGTGTTGGTGTAGGGATAATACCGCGCCGGCTCCAGCTCCAGTTCCGCGCCCAGGTTGCCGGAATAATTTTCCTCGAACCGCGCCACCTGTTGTTCATCCAGGTTTTCCAGAATCGGAAAAGGCAGCGCCAGCCGCGTCGCGTAATGCCGTTGGAACACCGTCGGATCAAGCGTCAGCGGCTGGCCGATTTTTTGACCAACGTCCGCCACCACGCTCCCGACCACATCCAGCCGCGCCCGGTCACGCAGGTCTTGAATCTGCCGGGAGGAGAAGGCGAACGCCCGCCGTTCCAGCTTGGTCAGCGGTCGGCCGAGCTGTTTTTCCGCGCGGGCAAGGTTCTGTTTTTGCGCGGCGCGGGCGGCCCGCAGCAACCGCCCGTAGGCCGCGTCGAACTGTTCATGCAAGTCGTCCAGATAAATGCTCAGGTCGTAGCTCGGATGGTTTTCCGCCAGCACCCGGCCTTCCCGGTCGAGAATCTTCCCGCGCGCCGCCGGCAGGCGGACCGTGCGATACGACTGTGTTTCCAGATGCGATTGGTAATCCCGCGAGGAGACCACCTGCACCCACCACAACCCGGCGAGCAAAATGAAAAGCCCGGCCAACAGCATCGCCGCCACAAGGCGGAGGTGAGGTTCGTTCTTTTTTAGCTCGTCAAAAACCAGCATGTTGACTTTCAACCACAGGGGGGCCCGGAGGAACACGGATGAAAAACCCGCTTCGCCAGGCGGTTTCTCAACCCGGGTTCTGCCGGGTTTCCCCGTGGCTTAAAATTTTCCAAAAATCTCATTTCAATTTTCTGCCCCGCCGGATTTCGCGGTCGGCGCGGAAACTGGTTTCCTGCCGGAGCTGGTATCCCAGCGCTCCTTCGCAGCGGCTCATCAGCGCAAAAATAAAGGGCGTGGCCACCGCCCCGCCGCCGGTCATCACCAGCCATTGCCAGGGGGTGCCCCAACCCAGGAGCGGCGTGCGGCCGCCGCTGAGCAGCATCAGCAACGTCAGCGCCGGCGTCAGCGCGCTGGCGGCCGCCCCGAGCACGAACTGGGCAAACGGCGCCTCGCGCAGGAGCAAATCGCGGCGCAGATAAATCGGGAACCCCGCCACAAACAGCGGCAGGATCGCGACCCCGAGCGGATTCGCTGAAAACGTGTCGAACCACATCCCGCCCAAAACGGCCAGCGCGGCGATGGTGGGCAGGCCGGCATTCAGCGCGGCGTAAACCATCAGCGCCGGCAGCAGGTCCACCTGCGCCCCGAGCACGTTGCGCGGGAAGGGCAGCGTCGCCTCGGCAAACACCGCCAGAAATGCGGCGGCCAGAATCAGGATGGGCTGGAAAAAATTCATGCGCCGGTCACCATTGAACTTTCAAGCTTCGACGCCCAGTCGCCAAGCGGCCCGGCGCACCAACGGAAGCCGCCGGGCACCGGACGTTCGAGGTTGAATGTCGGATCTGTTTTCATCTTCTAGGAAACAGCACCCACACCTGCTCCAGCGAACCAAGGTTGGCGCTCAGTTTCACCCGCGCCTCGGTGTAAAGGCCGTATTCCACGCTGCGCGAGTCCACAATCTGACCGATGGGGATGCCCTTGGGAAAAACATCTCCCAGCCCGCTGGTCACCACTGCCTGGCCAGGCACGAGATTGGCGCTGCTGGCCAGATAGGTCAGTTGCACCAGCGAGGTGTCCACTGGACCGCTGGCGAGAATGACGCCCATGTCGCGGGCAGGATCTTCCACGATGGCGGAGACGCGGCAGTTCGGGTCGCCGATCAGGACGATTTCCGAGCTGGTGAGGCTGACGGAGCTGACGCGGCCCACCAGGCCTTCGTCGGTGATGACCGGCAGGT
>JAJXXI010000702.1 GCA_021781185.1 bacterium | reverse complement strand
GGTAAACTGCGGCCCTTGATGGTGGTATCGCGTGAAGATGCGGATGCGGAACGTGCGTTGTGCGTGTGCGTGCCGCTGACGACGCAGATTCGCGGCGGGGATTATGAAGTCAAGCTGCCGCAGGTGCGCTGGCTGCCCGGTGCGGCAGAAGGCGTGGCGAATGTCCAAGGCCTGACCTCGGTGGAAAATCACCGGCTGGCCCGCCGTGCCGGTCAGTTTGAAGCCCGGGTAACTCAGGCTGTGCGCACAAAAATTGTCTGGCTGCTGGAATTGGATTGAATCCGAACCCCGCAATGGAAACGGGAGCGCGCCCGTCTCGGGTGCGGCTGACCGCGAGGGGGCGGTCGGCAACGCCGGTATATCCCGATGCCCCGAAGACTGGCCGTGGAGCGGAACTTGTCGCCCGTAGGGCAGGCTTTCCAGCCTGCCAGTTCCCGCGACTTTCCAGTCGCGAGTTTCTAATTTTACTCATATCCAAATGCCTTCACAAACGGCTCCAGTTTGTCCAGATACGGTTCGAGATATTTCTGGTAATGCCGCCACCGGCCCATGGCGCGTTTATAGACGGGCTGGGTCACATCGGCGTAGGTGGGGGAGCGAACCATTTTTTTGCGCGCATGATCATCAAAGCCCAGCACCCGGGTATCCCAGGAAACGCCAAGAAAATCCAGCGTGCGGCGTGCCACGGATTCCAAGTCTTCCACCATGTCTTCATAGCGAACTTCAAGATAGGGGGCGGGCATCAGCGGGGCTACGGTGCGCCAGATGCCCATGGTGATGGCATAAGCTTCTGTCGTTCCCTCCAGACTGAAGAAGGGAGTGGCCAGTGGGAAAACGGGTTGTGGAATCATAAAGCGGCTCAAGACCACATCCCGCGGGTCGCGCAAGGCAACCAGGAATCTGGCTTCCGGGAAAATGCACAAGAACGCCGGAATTTGGACCGTTAGAATCGGATTTTTATCAATCAGCAGTCGGTTGGCAATGGGACTGCCCAGATGCTCTTCCATAAAGCTAAAATATCCGGAGCGTGCCTGTTGTAATTGCGGAAGGGTGGCCGCTTCCAAAATGTTCAGGACAGGTGAATTGGCCGTTGCCGATGCTCTCAGGGCTGGTAAGGCTTCATTCCGAAATGAATCAGTTTCCTCGGCGGAAACAATCTCTGGATGGGCGTCCAGCACTTGTTCCAGCAGCGTCGTTCCTGAACGTGGGTGACCGCAAAGCAGGGCCACCCGCCGTTCTGGCTGGAGTGCCGGGCCAATATCGAACCATCGTTGAAGCATTTCGGCGGATATGCCCGCTTCCATCGTTGCTAAATCCTCGTAGGATATGGTCGCCTTGCCAAAACACCGGGTGGCCTCGCCTTGCAACAAGGCTTTGGCTTCGAGAATGGCCTTCATAGCCTCGTCATATTGTTCGCGCCGGTCCAGAATGTTGCCGAGTTCATACCACGCTTGGGCGTGAACCCAGAGTGAAGGAATGGGTTTGGTGATGAAAGAGCGCAGCACGATTTCGGCTTGTTCAAATCGTCCCGCCAGCCGTTCCAATCGGGCCCGCAAGAGCAGTGCTGCCGGATAGGCCGGGTTCAGCTTCAAGGCCCGGTCCGCATGTTGGGCCGCTTCGGGAAGCCGCCGGAGCCGTTCACAAAGCTCACCCAGTTTGAGGAAGGCAACCGGAGTCGGGTTTGGTTCCGCAATCGCGCGTTGGAGGTAGTGACGCTGGATTTCCGGGTTGCGAAATGACTGACAATGTTCCGCGATCGCGGCCAGCATCTCCATTTTTCTAGGGGCGAACTTCAGCACCCGTTCAAAACTTCGTTCTGCGGCCGCATAATCATGACGCAAACCTTGCATTTGGCCGAGTCGGAGCAGAAGGCTGGCATTGGCCGGGGCCAGACGGGTGGCGGATTCCATGGTCTTAAGTGCAGCCTGGAAATTCTTCTGTTCCCAAGCGGCCTCGGCGGCTTGGATCATACGCTCCAGGGAACCTTTGGAAATAAACTCGGGCTGTTTCATTTTCCAGTCATGCGTTGTCAGTGTTAGGGCCTGGGTGTTTCATCATTCATACCCAAAGGCTTTCACCAACGGCTCCAAGGTTGCCTGATGGGGTTCGAGATATTTCTGGTAATGGCGCCAGCGCCCCATGGCGCTCTTATAGACCGGCTGGGTGACGTCGGCGTAGGTGGGAGAGCGAACATTCTTTTGGCGGGCATGTTCGTCAAATCCCAGCACCCTGGCATTCCATGGCATATCGAGGAAATCCAAGGTGCGGCGCGAGACCGTTTCCAGATCCGCCACCATGTCCTCATAGCGGACTTCCAGCCAATGGTTTTGCAGCAATGGTTTAATTGCCAGCCAGACTCCCATGACAGCCGCGTATTCTTCCGCCGCGCCTCCCAAGGTGAGATAGGCAGAGTTCGTTTGCGCAATGACGAAAAACGGCTGCATGAAACAGCTCAGGATGACGTCACGCGGGTCGCGGAGGGCGATCAGCAGTTTGATCTCGGGGAAGATGCGGACAAGAGCCGGAACCAGAAAGGTGAACGATGGGTTTTTATCAATGAGCAGGCGCCCGGCAATCGGCTGCCCTAGCGACAGTTCCATTGAGCGAAAATAAGTGGCCCTTGCCTTGCGTAATTCATCTGTGGATGCGGCGTCAAGCACCGGCACCATGAGCGAGTTGGGCGGGAGCTTGCGGGAGAGTGGAATGTAGGTTTCGTCCAGAAAGATTTCCGTTTCCTCTGCGGAGATGATGTCGGGGTGAGAATCCAGCACCTGTTCCAGCAGGGTGGTGCCGGAGCGCGGGTGCCCTCCGAGCAGGGCCAACCGCTGGGGTGGTTGAAAATGCTGGCCATCGGCCAGCCAGCGCTGGAAAATTTGCGGGTCAAAGCTTTTCGCCAAATGAGACAATCGCGCATGGATGGTCTGCAGCCCGTTGGCAAACGGGGCCGCATCCGTTCTTAAAAGAGCCTTGGCTTCGAGAAACATCGCCATGGCTTCATCGTAACGCCCCTGACGGTCCAGTATGCCTCCCAATTCATACTTGGCCCGCACCAGAACCTGGCGTTGGGTATTGGCCGGAAAGGAACGGAGCAATTGCTCGGCGGCATCCAATCGCTTTGCCTGGCGTTCCAACCGGGCGCGGCCCAGCCGGGCCAGGGGGCTGTCGGGATTCAGTTTTAAAGCGCGTTCAATTAACTGGCCGGCCTCGGACAGGCGGCGTTGTCGTTCGCATAATTCCGCCAAGTCAGCCAGCATCTCGGGGGTGGCATCCGGTTGGTCTGCCGCATTTTTGAGATAACGCTCGCCGAGTTCCGGGTTGCGAAAATCTCGGGAGTGCGCTCCGGCCATTGACATCGCCTCGGTTTTTCTGGGTGAAAGGCGTATGGCTCGTTCAAAACAGCGTTCGGCGGCGGCATAGTCAAACCGCAGGCCTTGCATGCGGCCCAACTGAAAGAGGATGCCGGTATTGGCGGGATCCAGCCGGCTCGCCCGTTCCAGCAGTTCGATGTTTTGTTGAAAATCCTTTTGGTGCCAGGCCTGTTCAGCCGCTTGCAGGATGCGGTTCAGCGTGCCTTGAGAAACCAATGTCGGTCGCTTCATATTAGTGGTGCAACGAAGTTAAAGGCGGCGTATTCGATTGCAAGCCGTGTTTGGGATAACGTGGTGCCGCCGTCACCCGAAGCGCCGGCTTCCAGTGGGTTGAAACAAGTCCATAACGTAGAATCAACCGCAAACACACGAAAACGACAAGAGCTGCGACCGCCGGGTTTAGGTTCTCCGCCCTGACCGCACCCGCTGCTATTCACCGGAGCGCCGACCGCCACACGCGGCTTGGCATCGTCTGGCGGAAATGTAGCGCGGGTGTCCACGCCTGCGGGCTGGCGCGGCGTCTCGCCGCCGGGGACGGCTGCGCTACCGGAACCGGGTTCCGATGCAGCCCTGTCGTGGCGTCCACAAAAAACTTCGCAACTTTGATCCGGGGTTGGTGTTTTTCTTCCCATCGGTTACCATTCCATCATGAATTTACGGCGGTGCTGCATTTTGATTTTGACGCTGGCTTTCAGCGGTTCGCTGGCGGTGCTGGCGGCGGAGACCGGCAATCCGTATCAGGCAATTGTCACCCGCAACATGTTCGGGCTGGTGCCGATTCCCACCGGGCCGCCGCCAAACGCCACGCCCGATGTTGCGCTGCCCAAGATCACTCCCAACGGCATCATGACCCTGTTTGGCAAGCTTCAAGTCTTGTTCAAGGTGTCCAAATCCGGACAGGCGGCGGGCAAGGAGGATTCTTACGTCATGAGCGAGGGTGACCGGCAGGATGACATCAAGGTGGAAAAAATTGATGAGCCTTCCGCCACCATCACCTTCAACAACCACGGCACGATTCAAGAGCTGGCCTTGGTGCCCGGCAAAGCAAGCGGCGGTGGACCTGTGCCGGGACTGCCGGGGATGCCCGGGCATCCGCCCGGTCTGGTGCCACGCGTTCCTCTGCCGCCAGGTGGCGGTGCCAGTTTTAGGAGACAAGGTGGTGGTGGTCCTGATGTCGCCAATCCTCCGGGGGGGGGCGGTATTCCGAGTTTCGGTTCGGCCTCAGGTTCTGCCGCAAATAGTGCTGCCAAGTCGCCGCCGATTACGCCGGAAGAACAAGTCCTCATGATTGAAGCTCAACGCATGAAAGCGTTGCAGGAAGGTGATCCGATGGCCAAGCTTCTTCCAATCACTCCGATGACCTCTCAAGTCACTGGTGAAGGCGGTGGTGAGACCGGCGGACAACCAGCCAATCCATAAATTTCTGAGCACATTGTCACTGGTGTATCCGTTTCCCTTTTTCCGCCTTCGCCTTGCTTCGACGCGGCAAGCCTCGTAATCTTTCCCCACATTTTTTATGAGCAACGTTCCATCCGATCTCAAATACGCCAAATCACACGAATGGGTCCGCGTCAGCGGCGACAGTGCAACCGTGGGCATTACCGACCACGCGCAGCATGAGCTGACCGACATCGTGTTCGTGGAACTGCCGGTCGTGGGCCGCAAGGTCAAGGCGGGCGAAGCCTGCGCCGTGGTGGAATCGGTCAAGACCGCGAGCGACATCTATTCGCCCGTCAGCGGCGAAATCACCGCCGTCAATCCCGCCGTGGTGGACAATCCCGCGCTCGTCAACACCGCGCCCGACACCGACGGCTGGTTTTACCAGATCAAATTGAGCGACGCGTCCGAAGTCAATGCGCTGCTCTCGCCGCAGGATTATCAGAAGCAGATTGGGGGATGATTCGCCAGTCTCGTGACTTCGGCTCCTGCAAATTCCCACCGAGCGCCGTAGGGGCGGCCTCTGCGTGGCGTTTCGTTCCCTGAAAACCGAAGCTCCGTCGGGGCGACATCTTCTTTATGCTGCTCCAGACGGAGCTGTAGAGCGCTTGAAAATCGGTCCGGCATCGGTTACACCTTGAATATGAAGCTTTCTGTGACACTTGACCGCGACGAGGATGGCATCTGGATTGCCGAATGCCCGGCGATTCCCGGCTGCGTCAGTCAGGGTAAAACCAAACCGCAGGCATTGAAGAACATCAAGGAAGCCATCACGCTGTGCCTTGAAGTGCGCGCGGAACGCGGCCTGCCGCTCACGGTGGAAACGCAGCAAGTTGAAGTGCTGGTCTGATGCCTTCACTTCCGGTCATCAGCGGGCGCAAAACGGTCAGGACGTTTGAGAATCTGGGCTGGCAGGTGGCCTGTCAACGCGGCAGCCACATTATCATGGTCAAGGAAGGCGAAATGACGACGCTCTCAATTCCCGATCACAAGGAAGTCGCCCGAGGCACCCTGCGCAGTTTGATTCGCACGGCGGGAGTCACGGTAGAAGAATTGATTGCGGAAATCTGATTTCGCATTCTTTCGCCGTGGCGAATCCGTCTACCAGTATTCTTCGACGTGAATATTGCCTTGTTCCTTGGCGTGGCCGCGTTTGAATCCCTTGGCCTCCAGCATGGCGGTGACAATCTTGATCATTTCCGGGTTGCCGCAGAGGAAGACAT
>JAJXXI010000298.1 GCA_021781185.1 bacterium | reverse complement strand
CCCCATTTGTCGGCCCGCAAAATCCAAAATTGTGCAAAGCCGGCGCTTGAACTAAGCTCGTCTGATGTTCGATTCGCTGACCAGCAAACTCCAGACCGCGTTCAAAAACCTGCGCGGTCTCGGCAAAATTTCCGAGGCCAACGTCTCCGACGCCCTGCGCGAGGTGCGGATGGCGCTTCTGGAGGCGGATGTGAATTTCAAGGTCGCCCGCGATTTCATCGAGCGGGTCAAGGCCAAGTCGCTCGGTGCGGAGGTCATAGCCAGCGTCCAGCCCGGCCAGCAGATCATCAAGTTTGTCGCCGATGAACTGACCGCGCTGCTCGGCTCGGAAAACGCCGCGCTTGATCTCTCCGGCAATCCCACCTGCCTGATGCTGGTCGGTTTGCATGGCGCGGGCAAAACCACGTCTGCCGGCAAGCTGGGGCGGCTGCTCAAAAAGCAGGGCCGCGCGTCGCTGCTGGTCGCGGCGGACGTTTACCGGCCGGCGGCGATGGACCAGCTCGAAACGCTTGGCAAGCAACTGGAGATTCCCGTCTTCGTAAAGCGCGGCGAAACGGATGTTCTCAAAATCGCCCGCGAGGCGCAGGCTTTCGCCAGGAACAGCAACTGCAACGTCATCATTTTCGACACCGCCGGCCGTTTGCAGATTGATGAACCGCTCGTGCAGGAGCTCGTGAATCTGCGCGATCTGGTGAAGCCGCAGGAAATCCTGCTCGTGCTGGACGCCGCCACCGGTCAGGAAGCCGTGAATGTTGCCACGCATTTCGATCAGGCGCTGAATATCACCGGTTCCATTCTGACAAAGCTGGACGGCGACGCGCGCGGCGGCGCGGCGTTGAGCATGAAATCCGTCACCGGCAAGCCCATCAAGTTCGCCGGCGTGGGCGAGAAGCTGGACGAGTTTGAGCCGTTTCATCCCGAGCGCATGGCGTCGCGGATTCTGGGCATGGGCGACGTCGTCAGCCTGGTGGAACGCGCCGCCGAGGCCGTGAGCGAGGCCGAGGCGAAGCGCATGGAGGAAAAGATGCGCAAGGGCGAGTTCAGCCTCGACGATTTTCTGGAGCAGTTGCGCGCGATGAAAAAACTCGGTTCGCTTGAAAGCATCGTGAAGATGCTGCCCGGCGGCGGCGATGCGCTCAAGCAGATGGACATTGGCAAACAGGAAAAGGAATTCAAACGCATGGAAGGCATGGTCTGCGCCATGACGATCAAGGAGCGCCGCAATCCAGTGATCCTCAATGCCAGCCGCCGCCGCCGCATCGCCACAGGCAGCGGCGTCACCGTCACCGAGCTGAACACCATGCTCAACAAATTTTTCCAGATGCAGACGATGATGAAAAAAATGGGCAAGATGTCCAAGATGATGGGCAAAATGGGCGGTGCCGTGCCGGGAATGTTCCGGCGGTGACGCTGTGCTTGGGCTGGACAGCGCCCTGCCGCCGGAGCAAAGTCCAGACATGAAACTCCGGGGTTGCGATCACAAGATGGCGGCGTTTGCGCTAGTTGAGGCATTGATCGTTGTTTTGATTCTTGCAGTTTTGGCGGCAATACTTCTGCCGGCGCTGACTGTCTCCAAGAAGAAATCTAATCGCATAGGCTGTGTGCAAAATCTGAAGCAATTTGGCTTGGCCGAGCGGATTGGAGCGGCGATAACGAAGACAAGTATCCAATGGCGGTTTCGACTGCGATGAGAGGAGCAATGGAGCTGGCGGCGACGAGTGACGTGGCGTCCGTGTTCCAAGTCATGTCCAATGAATTGAGCACACCCATAATTCTTTATTGTCCCAACGACACAGAACATTCGATGGCAACCAATTTTGGCTCGGGACTCACTTCAAAAAACATCAGTTATTTTGTCGAGTCGGACGCTAGCACAAATTTTTCACAAACGTTCTTGTCCAGGGACGATAATTTTCAAGTCGGCAGGGTTTCGATAAATACCACGGCTTGTTTCCCATTAAATCCCGCACGTCGGTGGGATGGATGGCGGCGCGCCGCCTCGATTTACCTCGTGGCCACACCATGACCAAAAACTAATTTGCAGAACTTGACACACAACTCTAATTGGTGGGGCGAGCGTCCTCGCGAGCCGCCGTTCTACCAATTCCCGCCTTCGCTCCGGCTTGTCGGATGCCTCGCCTCACCTCACTTGCTTTGGCGATGATTTGTGGAATTTGCGGCAAATCTTTCTGGCGGTCTCCATTTCACGCTGAATCAAGTCTGTAGTTCGTCCGTGGTTGAACCTGCTTCGTTTGTGCCAACCGTGCCAGAGCCGGCCGGCTGATGGCACAGTAGTTGTGCCAAAATTTTCCAATCCGGCCGCTGCCCTGGAGTTTGGATTCTGCAAAACCCGTTGATATTATTGAGTTTTTCCACCGCTGGCAGGGTTGGCATTGCCCAAGCTAAAAGAGAAGTGTTGGACAATTTAACCAATAAACGAAAGGAACATGATTATGAAACTAATGCACTATCAACGACCCTCCGTGGCTTGGCCGACCTTCGGTCGGCTGGCAAACCTGCAGGAAGAATTGGACCGCCTCTTTGAATCGCCGTTGACCGGCTGGGCGCCCGCTCTGGATGTCCATGAAGACAAGGACAACTTCAGCGTTCGTCTGGAGCTGCCCGGCATGAAGCGGGAGGACATTGAAGTCTCGCTGCAAGACGGTGCGCTGGTCATATCCGGCGAACGCAACGAAGAGAAGGTCAACGAAGGCACCACGGTGCATCGTCAGGAGCGCTATTACGGGAAATTCTCGCGGGCGCTCACGCTGCCGGCGGCGGTGGCGGGTGACAAGGTGAAGGCGCAATACAAAGACGGCATTTTGACCGTCACGTTGCCCAAGGCCGAGGAAGCCAAACCGAAAGCCATCACGGTCAGCGAATAAACGGGGTTGAAAGCCAACAGGCGGGAACCAAGCGCGGTTCCCGCCTTTGTTTTTATTCCGGCCAGCGAGGATGCTCGTCCCGCCAGCTTCACACGCGCAAGAACACGTAAACAGAGAAGGACACGGCGGCCATGCCGGCGGCGGCGGCGAGCGACCAAAGCAGGCTCTTCTTCCGGGCGGCAATCGCAAACGTCGAGACGATGACCGCGAATTGGGCCGCGAGCATCCCGAAGAAAAATTTCCCGCTGCGCCTGTGGTGTTGCTCTGCGGAAATGTTGTTCTGGCGCACCTGTAATTCGTAGATGATGGCGATGGTCTGGTTCAGTCGCGACTCAGTGTCGTAGCGGGACGCCGAGTAACGCAGGTGCGCCGCGCAGAAATTGCGGAATGTCTTCTGGTCGCCGTTCATCATCGTGTCGTCCAAACGATCGGAGATTTGGTTGATCGTCCGGATGGCATTGTCAAAATCCAGCGCGGCCTGCTTGGCGGCATTGAGCGCGGTCGCGAGTTCGACCGGCTTAATCCTGGCCAGATCAGCGGAAACCTCCGTTTCCGGCGCGGAACTGGCCAGTGCCGCAACCGCTGTCGCCACGTTGTCGTCGAATTTTGCCGGGGGAGCAGGCGGCAGTTCATTTTTCGTCAGTGCGGCGATGGTGGCGGCATCCGCCCCCGGCAGGGCTGCGGAGTCGAGCGGATGCACTTCGCTCAAGGCCGCCAGCATTTCCAGCGAGTTGTGCGCGACGGCGCTGCGCAATTTTTTTGCCTGAAAATAGCTCCACTGATCGCCGGCCTTGGATTGGAGCTGGGCGGCGAGCGCGCGGTCGTATTGCGCCCTGGTCATTTCGCTGGAGGCCAGGCCGGCCAGCATCGTGGCGATGACGGTCATGATGATGGGCGTGGCCCCGAGAACCTTGCCCCACTTGGTGGGCGGCAAATCGGATTTAAGTTGATCGGGGATCTGGATTTTTCCGGCCATAGATTTTATGAGCTTCTTGTGGGGAAATTCTAAACGGGAATTATTTTTCCGCCAGTCTGCAAAGTGACGGGAAGGCTGTGGCCTTGCAGAGTGGCCTGCCGGTGATAGTGTGGGCTCATGGCAAAATCAGCAGGACTTCGCAACCGGGGGATGCTTGGCATCTTGTTATTCGTGACGGGGCTTTACGCGGTCCGCGGCGATGACCTCACGGTTGTCGTCAGTGCTCCGACGAATGCCGTGGTTTCCGGTGGTCATTTCAGGTTTTGCGTCAATGTCCTCAACGCCGCCGCCCAGCCTGTTGCCTGGAAATTTCCGCTGGAAATTCCTTGCCGCGTGCAGGCACAGGAGGGCAGTGCAGACATTTGGGCGCATCCAGATGCTGGCGACGCAACCAATGCTATTCGTCTGGCATCGGGAACGTTTGCCCGGCGGGAATACATTTTGAAACTTCCAGATGCGTGGGTGGGCGAAATGATGGTGAAATTCGGCGATCTCACGCCGGTGCAATTGGCGGTCAATGTTGAGAACCCGCCGACCACGGTGCTGGCTGCACCCGCCGGCCAGAGCTGGCCGATGCGCATGTTGAAAGGTTCCCCGCTCGAAGCCGGCGAAAAGATGGATCCGCAGACTTTTTTCAAACAGCATATTTTCGGCTACGAACCGATGTATTTCATCGCGGGCACCAGATCGCCCAACGCCAAGTTCCAGATCAGTTTCAAATACCGCGTCTTCAATGAAGAAGGCGAGCCGGCGCACTCGGCACCGTGGCTGACCGGTTTTCATGTTGCCTATACGCAGATGTCGCTGTGGGACTGGAATGGTGCCTCGGCACCCTTTTACGACACGAGCTACATGCCGGAACTGCTGTATTCGTGGGATCACCTGGAATGTTCGGTGGGCGGCAATCTGACGAACTGGTTTCGTTTCGATTTTGAAGGCGGCCTGCATCACGAGTCCAACGGCAAGGCGGGTGCGGATTCGCGCAGCATGAACCTCGCATATCTGCGGCCTACATGTGTGTTCGGCGCGGATGATGGCCTGCAACTCAAACTCATCCCGCGCGTCTGGACGTATCTTGGCGACTTGAGCGACAATCCCGACATCGCGGAGTATCGCGGCTATGTGGACCTCCGCGCCGTGGCCGGCTGGCAACGCGGCCTGCAGGTTTCCGCGCTGGCGCGCATGGGCCGGCAAGGCGATCACGCGGGCTATCAATTCGACGTGACCTGGCCGCTGATGCAGCCGCCGCTCCGCAGCTTCAGCGTGTATCTTCAGTTGCAATACTTCACCGGATACGGGGAAAGCCTGCTGGGCTACAATCGAAAGTCCGATGAATTCCGCGCCGGCTTTTCCATCTACCGCTGACCGGAGATGAACTGCCTCCGCCGGATCGCAGGCGCAACCGGCGCTTGAGCTTTTCTGCGAATTGGCCTATTTCTCGGCCATGTTCATTGTGCATGTTCACGTTCACGTGAAGCCCGAATGTGTCGAGGACTTCAAAAACGCCACGCTTGCCAACGCACGGGCAAGCGTGCAGGAGCCGGGCATCGCGCGGTTTGATGTTGTGCAATCCACCGACGACCCGACGCGTTTTGTGCTGGTGGAAGTTTATCGCGATGCCGCCGCCAATGCCGCCCACAAGGAAACCGCGCATTACCCCGTCTGGCGCGACACTGTGGCGGCGATGATGGCTGAACCGCGCACCAGCGTGAAATACCACAGCGTCTTTCCCGGCGACACCAGTTGGTAAGCATGAAGTTCGAATTTGCCACCGCCACCCGCATCGTTTTTGGTGCGGGCACCATGCCTCAGTTTGGAGCGAATGTGAAACCCTACGGCCGCCATGCGCTCGTGGTGACCGGTCGGAATCCGCAACGCGCGGAACAATGGCTGGCCAGCCTGGCCGCCAGCGGGATTGGCTCGGCCATTTTTCCTGTTGCCGGCGAGCCGGAAATTTCCACGGTCGAAAACGGTGTGGCGCTGGCGAAGCGGGAGAATTGCGATTTCGTCATCGGTTTCGGAGGCGGCAGCGTGATTGACGCCGGCAAAGCCATCGCCGCCATGCTCGCGAACGCCGGCGAACTGCTCGATTACCTTGAAATCATTGGCCGCGGCCAGACGCTGGCCAGGCGCGCCGCGCCGTTCATTGCCGTGCCCACGACCGCCGGCACC
>JAJXXI010000062.1 GCA_021781185.1 bacterium | reverse complement strand
GCCAACCGCCGACTTGCGGCTGCGGTGGGGACAGCCGTTACCACGGTTCGCACACTGAATTTTGAAAAAATCACCCATGAAAAATCGTGGCGCTGAAAAATCACCCGTTTTTCAACGGCCTGTTAGTATGAAGAACACTGCTTTCGACCCGTCCCAAATCAGGCTGCCGGTATTTGATGACCTGTATGGGCAGCCCGCCCAACCCATCAAATACTGTGCCCGCAAACTGTCCCGCCGCCGGGAACACGCGGGCGCACCGGCTTTGGGGATTGATTACGGATTCGATTACGGCGAGGGCGGCGAGCGTGACCCGCAGGGTTACGAATCAGTCCGCCCAAGCCCGGTGCCAGTGGTGCTATTCGATTTTGACGAAGTCTATAGGCACCTCGATGGCGACCGCGACGAGGAAGCACGGGCAGCCATTGTGAGGCTGGCAGCGGAGGCATTTGCCGCCATGTCGCTCTGGTTACAGGAGGAGTTTGCCAGCCCGGATTCGGGTGTTCGCTGGCGGTTGGAAACATCCACCCGCTGTAAGCTGGCGCTGCTCGCCCTGTTTGCCCACCCGGAAGTTTTGGGCAATCCCACACTGGAACAACTGGCGAATCGGTTGAGCATTTCAAAACAAAAGCTCGATTTGCTTTGGGCCGAATTCAAACACCGATTCCCCGGTGTGGTTGCACCATGGGAAAAGTCCGAGGTGGCCAAGGCGGCATATCGCGCCGCGCACCAGCAGGGTGACAAGGAACCATACTTATGAAATTACAAACTACTCCAATTGCCGTGATGAAACGGCTTATCTCGGCCCATTTGAAAAAGCGGGCGGAGGATGATGAAACCGCCACGATGCTCGCCATCAAACCGGCGATGGCCGGCTTTTTTGGTGAGCAGACAGCCGACCGGCTGCTCCAAGATCGTGCCTTCAAGGATTATTTTTACGTCTTGCGCGCCGCCCAGACCGGCACGGTGTTCCACCGGCCGCAAACCCAAACCCAGAAACCAGAAATTGTATGACCCTCATTTACGAAAACGCCCAGAAGGTCAAAGAATCACTCTCGGTATTTCCTGAAGCCGTGCGGGGGTTGCGCTATCGCGACAAGGAGTGGCGGCTGTATGTTTCCGACCCGGAGCCGATGGCCGTGTCCGTGTTCCGCATCAAGGCCGAGGTCATTCAACGCGCCAACGAAGAAATCCAGCAGACAATAAAACTTTCCGATTTGAAACCGCTGACCCCGTCGCTGATTGAAAAAATCTTCCAGTGGCTGTTCACGCAAAAATTCATCGCGGTGGAATTGGTGGAAGCCACCGGGATGCCCTCGATGTTTCCGCGGGGAAAGGTTGCGGGAGCCAAGCCCAACTTGGGAATGCAGCCGCCACATACCGTCAGTTAATAATGGCAGCAGGTCGCTAATTGAAATGCACCTCGCGGCCACCGTTCACGCCCCGGCCCAATACGATGTCACTCGGCACATAATCGCGGTTGCGGGCGGCGAACTTTTCCCACACCTGGACTTCGCGCCCCACGGCATCTTGCAGCGCCAGCAGCCGGTTGAACGACATCGCCGGCAGACCCTGCATATACACCTGACGCCAGAACGTCAGGCGGGGTGAAAAGCCGAACATGGCCTGACAAAGCGTGTCCGCCGTTTTGCACATCACCCAGTCCAGCGGAGCCGAGCCCATTCGTTTTGCATTTCTTTCATACAACCGCCGGGCCGTCCGGTAATTGGTGGAATCTTGCGGGATGAATCCCTGTTCGCCTTGGCGCAGCACCGCACAGCTCCATGGGCCAATCAGTCCGATGCGTTTGGTGGTGCCCCGGATGAATTTGTGATCGTCGCCAATGCGCGTGCTAAAAACATGGGCGTGGAGATTGACGGTGTCGAAATGGACTTGCACCGATAGCACCTGTCGTTTGGTCTGCTTCTCGACGGTGGCTTGAAGTTCAGCCGCCAGTTTCCGGCTTAATTCTTTTACTTCGTCGGCATGACCGTTGCGGGCGGCTTCGTAAATCAGGTTTGACCACCACGGCGAGCAGGACACCACCATGCCTTGCACGCCTTTCGTGCGTGTCTTTTTCCACCGTTTGCCGTCTTTGCATTTGTCGTCTTCAATCTGCCGGTAATACCAGGATTTCTCCGCCGTCCATACGTCCATCGCGGCAATGAATTTGTCGCCGTCCAGTTCGTCGAGCTTCCCGGTTTTCTGGTCGCGCACGAAATACAGTCCGCCGCCCAGTTGCGGAATCTCGTGGTGCCCGTCTTCGGGTTGCACCTCGACGCCGAGCCAGTAGCGCCCGCGCCGTTCGTTGTTCAGGGCCACGTCCTCTTTGTGAATGGTGGACTCCACCACGCCATGCCGCACCGCCCGCCAGCCGATTTGTCGTTGAAATGTCGCCATGCCATAGGCCGGTGTCACCCCGCGTTTTTTTGAGTAAGCCGCCAAACACGAATTTATCTGAAGCCGCCCCTATCGGACGGAATCGGATTCAAACTAAAAATTAGCCAAACAACAAAAACGAATATGAAAAATCATACGACCAGAAGCATCCTCATTGACCCAGTCGCCAAAACCATCACCGAAATCATGGTGCCGCTAATCGGTGCCAACACCCACTTCCATAAAATCATCGGTTGCGAGAGTTCCGACCAGGTTGACTTTGGCAGCGGCGTCATGCTGTCCATTGACGACGACGGCCTGTCCCGTATCACCCGCGACACCAAAACGCCCCGCCAGGTGACGCAGGGATTTTTTGTCACCCATGCCAACGGCGTGCCTCGCCACCTCATCGCCGGCAAGGGCATTCTTTGGACTTACGACTCCGAAGGGGAAACGGTTGACCTGCCCCCATGGGTCACCCCGGCGCTCATCCAGCAGCATGTGGCGTTTGTCGCCGACCACCACCGCAATGCCGCTGCCGATTTGTGTCAGGAAATTCTTTCCCAGGCGGGAGTCGCCTTCGGCCCGGAACAAATCCAAATCCATCAGCGCCGGTATGCCGACATCGTGCGCCGGGCGCTGGCGTTGACCGAAAAAACCACCGGAGGCACCCAATAAACCAGCAAACAAAAATTTGCCGCAGTCATCCATGTCGGATGAAAACGGCGAAACAAACAAATGTAACAACCCAAACAAACACCATGAAAATCAAACTATTCGGCATCCCTATCATTGAATACCAACCTCACGAACCCTACCCAGCGGGGCAGTTAAGCCCGCTGGTGTTGCCACCGGCAAAACACCGGCAGTTTTTACCATCCCCGTCACCCAAACGAGTGAAACCGCCAGTAGTGCTTGACGACCTCGGGGAAATTCCAAACCAGAAATTTCTCGAAGATTTGTTCACGGATGCTGCGAAATCGCTTCCGACGCTCAAAAGCAAAAACAACGGGCGTCGCCTGAACATCGAAGCCTGTCTGGACCTCTATGGCATCACCGACACGGATGAACTTTGGAAGCAACAATTCAAACCGGGATCGGCGGGCCATAGTCTCCGGGCAGCGCTGGGAGCTTCCGGCTACCGCTCTGGCCAGAAATCGATGGCTTGTGCGGTTGCACCGGTTCCCCTGACAGCAAGCCAACTCGCCGACAGAGACAACCTGACACCTGACATCCTGCCCCGCCTGCCCAATGGCAAACTGGATGTGGAAGCGGGATTGAAGCTTCTGAAAATCACCGACCCATCCGAGCTTTGGGAGCATCGGACGAAATTTGGCACCGCGCTGCATCTGCTGAAGCAGACGATCGGCTCCAAAAATTATCGCCGGGCTGGCAGCCGCCATCCGGCAGCCAAGGGGGGAATGGAATTATGAGTATCCAGATTGGAACCGTGGTGAAATTTCAGGAAACCATGACCAACCGGCAGTTGGAAGGCACTGTCATTGAATGCAGTGTTGGCCAGGTCAAAATCGCCACCCCGGATGGCCGCACCCACAGCCGGGTGCCATCCAGAGTGGTTCCCTTGCAGGGCAGCATGACTGTGTCAGACATAAAGGCGCGTTTCAAATACTTGCGCCAAATTGTGGCCATGGTCGCCAACAATTATGCCGTCAGTGCCATCATCAGTGGTCCGGGTGGGTTGGGCAAAACGCACACGGTAACAGAGACACTGGACACCCTCAGATTCGTGGAAGGCCACGATTATCATCTGGTCAAGGGGTTCACTTCCGCACGGGCGCTATACGAAACCCTCCATGACAACAACGGGTTGCTGACGGTTTTCGACGATTGCGACAGCGCGCTGGAAAACCACGTCAGTGCCTCCATCTTGAAGGGAGCCTTGGACACCGCGCCCATTCGTCGCATCAACTGGCTGGTAAAAGCCGGAGCCAAAAAGGGTAATTACCCGACCGGATTCGATTACGTCGGGCGCATCATTTTTGTGACCAACAAGCTCGTTCACGAACTGGACGGACCCTTGCGCACGCGATCCATGATTACCGAATTCCAAATGACCCGCGCCGAGATTTTGGATTGGATGGAACATGCCTTGCCGGATTTCAAGGGCTACCACCTGGCGGAGAAAAAAATCGCCATGGCTTTCGTCCGCCGCGTCTCACCGGATGTCCGCGAGTTGAGCCTCCGGACACTCCTCATGGTTCTGAAAATCATGCGGGCACACCCTGCCGATTGGACGGATTTGGCCGCCCATACCATCACTCGCTAAGGGCGCACCCACCCGCAGCCAGTGCAGGAACCCTTCCCAAAAGTGGAAATAATTATATTGCCGTTTGAAATCCTTGAAAGGGGTTGCTGCGGTAGCTGCGGGTTGCTGCGTTCCCCGTTTTACCGTAAATCCGGCTGGCATTTCCCGCTGATACATCTCCCGATTTGGGAGGTTTTCTCCTCGTTCCGCTGTCTTCACACTCGCCGGCAATAATCGCCCGCCGTTCAGAGGTATGTTTTGCTAAAGCGGGCCGGTCACACTGCCTACACCCACGGGGTTTTGAATCCGGAGATACGATTGCCAATTTGACCTAGACGAAATTATCCGGTGGCCAGATGCACCCTTTGACCCAGGTGATTCGACTGGCTCCAAATCTATAATTTTATACGGATTTGCTTCCTGATACTGCTGTGCCAAAACGCCGGTTCGACCATTTCGTTATACGCGCCAAAACTTCTATAATTTAATTCCGTTGGAGGGGAAATTTGCACGCACGGTCATTCACAGAGCGAGAAGCGGTGCTGTCCGCCTTCGCTGGCGCTCGGCTAGACAATCACTGCCCGCCGTAGGCGAACAGTGCCGCTTCTCGAACCTCGCCGGTTGGGCTGAGGCTCGTGCAATTCAACGCGCCGGAGGATTCTGCCGTCTGCGGCGTAAATTTTCGACAATTGTAGCCACAGCCTCGTGCTTAACAACTTCACCGGATTTTTTATTAAAACGAGCTTCATTTGTTGTTTCAACACGAATGAAGTCTAAATCCGTGCCTTCAATGTATTCACGGATGGCTCGGTCGTGCATTCCATTAAAATCAGGTGCGCTCATAAAATATTATTCAGGAAGCTCATCAGAAAAAGCAGCCCAGAACAATATTTTTCTTAATTTGGCAGGGTGACACGCGGCGGGTGGTATGCAACTCGCCAAATATATTATTCTGCTATGGCAGGGCCGCGAACACGCTGTCGCATTCCCTGAAAACGTCCAGCACGCTGACGTGTTCCACTATATCCGTCGTGACAATCCATCCGCCCGTGCTGTCAGCGCTGGATTTTTTTGCGAAGAACCGGATGCCTTTTGGCACGGCGGTCAGAGTGAAACCCTGGGACTTCCCAGCCGCCCACAGGACGGCCACCACATTCAAGCCATGCTCAAATCTCCCGATCGGCGGCTCTGGGATTTGCGGGTGCTGGTTTGGGAAGCGTGCGAAGCGTGCCGGCGTCGAGACCCGTCCATGCGAGCACCTGAAATTTCCCTGAACTAAATATCTACTGCAATCCCTAGCAGGCCGTTGAAAAACGGGTGATTTTTCAGCGCCACGATTTTTCATGGGTGATTTTTTCAAAATTCAGTGTGCGAACCGTGGTAACGGCTGTCCCCACCGCAGCCGCAAGTCGGCGGTTGGC
>JAJXXI010000261.1 GCA_021781185.1 bacterium | reverse complement strand
CAGGCACTCGGCGAGGAGGACGCGGATATTAACCAGGTGGTGGACTTGATTTCCTTTGATCCCGCGTTGACCGCCAAATTGTTGAGTTTGTGCAACAGCACTTATTTTGGCTTTCCCACACAAGTCGGTTCAGTTTCCGAGGCCGTCCAGCAACTTGGCTTTCAGAGTGTGTATCGCATGGTGGCCGCCACTGCCACCGGGCGCTTGTTGGCACCGTCTCATTCCACTGAGGGCAATCCTCAGGACGGCCTGTGGAAGCATTCCGTGCTGACCGCGTTTGCCGCCCAGTTTATCGCCGAGGATATCAGTGCGGAGCCGGGCACGATGTTTACGGCCGGATTGTTACACGATCTGGGACGAATGGTCCTTATGCGGACGTTCGAAGCGGATTATGCGCGGCTGATGGCAGAGCCCGGGCAAACCGAGGCCGGGTTCGCGGCGCGGGAACTGAGTCTTTTTGGAATGACTCATGCGGAGGTGGGCAGCGCTTTGCTGACACGGTGGAAGTTTATTGCGCCTATCATCAGCGGGGTCAGATTTCAAAATGATCCTGAAGGGGCTGACAATGACAGTGCCCGCCGCTTCGCCGCCTGCCTGCATTTAAGCAATGCCCTGGCCCTGAGCGTCGTTCGCGTGCAGACGGATCAGATTGTTGCACAAATCGAGCAGCCCGTATCCCTGTCCATCGTGAATCGGTCGCCCCAGGACTTGACCCGTTACCAATATCTCATCACCGAGAACATGGAGTTCGTCGAAGCCATGTGCCGGCTTAACTAATCAAACCCTTAACTAAAAACTCATCCATGACTACATCCACCCATGAACCCTCCATCGTGCAGGCGCTGGCGGGCAAATATCTCACCTTCCGTCTCGGAGATGAATCCTACGGCATCGCCGTGCTCAAGATTCGCGAAATCATCCGTTTGACAACGATTACGGCCGTGCCGCAAATGCCTGCCTACATTAAAGGCGTAATCAACCTACGTGGGAAGGTCATCCCGGTGGTGGACCTGCGTGCCAAGTTTGGCTTGGGTGAGGCCCGGGCCAGCGAACGCACCTGCATCGTCGTGGTGCAGGTGGACCTGTCCGACCGCAACAAAACACTCATCGGGCTGATCGTGGATGGGGTCGAGGAAGTCATTCAAATCGGCGCACAGGACATTGAAGAAACCCCCAACTTCGGTGCCTGCCTCGACACGCAATACATTCTGGGCATGGCGAAGATCAAAGGTGCTGTCAAGGCATTGCTAGACATTGACAAGGTGATTTCCGCTGAAACCGTTGAATTGCTCCAGACCAAAGCCACACATTGATCGTATGAACGCAAATGCAACAAAAAGCAAACCGTAATAACACGGGCAAACAAAAACCGGAACATACCTCTAAAAATAAAAGCCGTTATGAAGAAACAAATGACAAAAATGAAAGACGATCTTTTCGCTGATGGAATGACGCGTCGAATGGCACCTGCTGCCGGGCCCAATGAGAACATCATACATGTTCTTCGTTCAATCCCCCCAGCGCACATCCGAACGACCATGAAAGGAATAAAATCCAACTTTTTGTTGTGCCTCCTTTCGCTTGGAATTGGCGGGCTGTTTGCAAATACATGTGGTGCAGATACGCCGCCGACGGCCGACGAACTGCTCCAGCGCATCAACACCCTCGAACAGCAGGTTCATAGTTTGCAGCAACAGCAGGTTGCCGCACAAAACACGGTGGACAAGGCGGCTCACAACATGCCGGTGATCACGGTTGGTGCGTCCGGATTCAGTTTCCGATCAGCCGACACCAACTTTGTCATTAACTTCCACGGGGTGGCGCAGGTTGACGACCGGACGTTTTTTGATGACGGCGGAACTTCGGGTAACGATGGATTTTTGGTGCGCCGGCTACGCCCCATTCTTTCAGGCACGGTATTTCGCAACTATAACTATGTCTTTATGCCAGAATTTGGTGGCACATCCGTCGGGATTCAGGATGCCTATGTAAACTATCATTACAGCCCGGCATTGCAGTTGCAGGTCGGCAAATTCAAGTCACCGGTTGGCTTGGAGTATCTTCAATCCTGCGTGAATATTCTATTTAACGAGCGTTCGCTGGCCAGTGCCCTGGTTCCGTATCGTGATTTGGGCGTGGAATTGCACGGCGATCTGCTGGGCGGCCGGGTGAACTACGCAGTTGGCGTGTTCAACGGCGTGGCGGATGGAGCGAACACTACCGGTAAGGATTACAATGACGACAAGGAAATTGCCGGGCGCGTGTTTGCGGATCCCTTCAAAAAATCTCATGTTGCAGCGTTGCAGGGCATTGGCGTCGGTGTGGGCGGCAGTTACGCCCATGAAACCACAGCGACTAGCTTGACGGCGGGTTATAAAACGGACGGTCAGCAAAAATGGTTTGCCTACAGTTCGTCAGTCGTCGGCAATGGCGACCACTGGCGCGTTTCGCCGCAGGGCAGCTATTATTTTGGCCCGTTTGGCATGATGGGTGAATATGTTCTTTCCTCGCAACGGGTGACTTCAGGAGCCGCGTCCGCCATTTTGAAAAATCATGCTTGGGATGTGGCCGCCTCCTGGATTTTGACCGGAGAAAAGAACGGCTATAAGGGTATTACGCCGGCCAAACCGTTTGATCCGATGCAGGGCCAGTGGGGTGCCTGGGAGCTTGCCGCCCGCTACGCGGAATTGAGCGTGGACTCCGCTGCATTTCCCACGTTTGCCAGTGCCAGCACCTCGGCCAGCGAAGCCAAAGCCTGGTCGGTCGGTCTAAACTGGTGGCTGAACAAGGATGTGCGCCTAATGACCAGTTATTCGCGCACAACATTCTCTGGAGGTGCGTCCGGCTCGGTGACCAGACAGCCGGAAAACGTGATCTTCACACGGGTGCAACTGGCATTTTAAACCAACCATTCAACTCAATAAATTACTATGAAAAACATGATTAAAACCACGTTCGTTCTGTCGGTTCTATGCTGGCTCGGGTTTGGATCGGCTTCCGCACTGGCGCTGGATGCTGATGTTCAGGCCAAGGTGGATGCCAAGTTAAAAGAAGCTCAAACCTGGGCGGCGGATGCGGCCATTGTGGATGCCGTCAAGGCGCACAACGCCGGCCTGACGCCTGATCAGGCGGCGATGACGGAGGAAAAATGGAAAACCCTTTCCGTGCTGGATTCCTTTGTCCGGGCGTTTACCAAAAACGCCGCAGCGACGTTTCTGAAAACCAAGAAGAATGACCAGGTGGTGGAAGCATTTCTCTCCGGCGCGGACGGCAAGAAGGTGGCCTTTTTGGCCAAAACCAGCAACTGGTCGCACGCGGGCAAAGCCAAGCACGATGTGCCCATGACCGGCAAGACGTGGCAAGGCACGCCCGAACTGGATGAATCCAGCGGGTTACAGGAACTTCAGATTGCCGTTCCAGTGCTGGACGGAGGAAAACCCATCGGCTCGCTGGTTGTCGGTCTGAGACTTTCAAAACTTTGAAATCCACCGTTTATTGTCGGTTTATCCGGTTCATATCAAACCATAAGATGCCATGAAAAAATTCAACGTATCGCGACAACTAGTGCTGCTGCTGGGCGCTTTTGGGATCACCATGGTGCTGGCCTTTGTCGCCTTTATCCTGCTGCTCCAGAATTCCGTCAACCATTCCTCCGCCGTAACGAACCAGGCAACCGGCCGGATGGCCAGTAGCTATTTGCTGCTGGAAACACTCACCGGCATTCATGGCGACGTGCAGCATTTCATCCGGCTGAAAGACCCGGATGAGATGGAAGCCGCGCTGGATGCACTGAAAAAGCGGCAGGAACAGGCCAGAACTCTGGTGGCGGCAAACAACTCGGATTCCGGATCGCTCAAGACCAGTTATGACGCGCTGGCAAAGGAGGAAAATGCGGTCGTAGACGACGTTTTGCGCGGAGGCGTTTCCGATGCCTATGAACGGTTTTTCGGTCCCGCCGCCAGCCAGTATGATGCCGTTTTGGCAGCGCTGCGTCAGGAACAGGAAGCGACGGACAAATCCACCACCACCTTGCTGTTGACGTATCGCGACCGTGCGCAGCGCGCCATGCTGTGGCAGGGAAGCATCCTCGCCTTTGCCCTAGTGGTGCTGCTGGTGTTCGGTTGGCGGCTCAAGTCGCGAATTGTCCGGGAACTCCAGCAAATTGGCGGTGTGCTTACCGATGCCAGCCATCAATTTGTGCATGCCGCCGGTCAGGTGTCTGCCGCGAGTCAATCGCTGGCGGAAGGGGCGAGCGAACAGGCCGCCTCACTGGAGGAAACGAGTTCCTCGCTCGAAGAGATGGCGAGCATGACCAAGCGCAACGCCGATAATTCGCTGCACGCCAAGGAAACCGCCGTCCAGGCCCGCCGCTCGGCCGATGCGGGCGCTGAACAAATGAAGACGCTCCTGGCGGCAATGGACTCCATCAAGGTGGCGAGCGAGGACGTGACCAAGATTCTCAAGAACATTGATGAGATCGCCTTCCAGACCAACATCCTGGCCCTGAACGCGGCGGTTGAAGCCGCCCGGGCCGGTGAGGCTGGTGCGGGTTTCGCGGTCGTGGCGGATGAAGTGCGCAATCTGGCGCAACGCGCCGCCGCCGCCGCCAAAGAAACGGCGGTCAAGATTGAAGACAGCGTGAAGAAAAGCCAGCAGGGGGCACAGGTCAGCGGCGAGGTGGCCAAAAGCTTCGACGAGATTCAAAGCAAGGTGCGCCAGCTCGACCAGTTGGTGGCGGAGATTGCCTCGGCTTCCCAAGAGCAGAGCCAGGGGATCGGCCAGGTGAACACGGCAGTGGCCCAGATGGACAAGGTGACGCAAAGCAACGCGGCCAGCGCGGAAGAGTCTGCCGCCGCCGCCGAAGAACTCAACGCCCAGGCTGAAACCATGAAACAGTCCGTCACGGAGTTACTGCAACTTGTTGGCGGTATTGCTCAGGCCACCGTGGCTAGACCGGCTGTGACACCCCTGCGCGCCAAAGAAGTCCGCACTGCCGAACCCGTGGCAAAACGGCCCGTCACCGCAATTCGCAGTAACGGACATGCCCACGCTGAGCCGGTGACGGCTGGCAAGGTCAATGACCGGAGCGAAATCCCGATGGATGGTGATTTCCGGAACTTTTAAGCATACATACCAAGCGGTTGAAATTATGAAATTGGCCTCTTCACTTGATCCCAACCGATGCCGCGATCAGGTTGAAGGGGTTGCCATAAGCATTGACGTAATGGAGGCGGTGGAACGCATCCCGGAAGAGAACCTTGAACCAATGCCCGCCCATTGGTGGTGCGAGTTATGAAACACCAGTTTCACAACGGCAAGCAGGCCAAGACCGGTCGGATCGTCCTGATCGTAAACGGTGAATCTGTTTTTATTCCCGCCCAAAACAATCCGCTCCGGTCTCACCCGGCCGGCGGCAACAAACTAATCACCCCTCAGAAAAGAACAAATATGAAAAACTGGACTATCGGAAAACGCGTTACCTTTGGCTTCGCGATAATTATCACCATTCTTGCAATCGTGGGTCTTGCCTCGTTTATGCTGCTCAGGCAAATCAAGGCCAATCAGGAAGAGGTGATCAACCACGCCCTGCCCGGTATAAGCACCGTTGGCCAGGTCAAATACCTCGCCTGCGAGATCGAACTCAATATCTCGCGCCAGATTAACGCAAAAACACCGGAACAGCAGAAAGCCGCCGACGCCGGGATTGTCGAACAACAGGCGCAAATCCAGAAGGTGCTTGATGACTATGAAAAGACCATTTCACGCGCCGAGGACAGGGAGCAATTTAAGCAGGTTACCATCGCCCGGGATGCCCATCTTAAAGCCATTGAACCTTTGCTGGCCGCGAGCCGTGCCGGCAACAGCGCAGCGGTGCAACAGCTTCTTCCCGCCGTGCAGTCGGCCTATGCAGCGTATATGAAAGAGTGCGATTCGCTGTTTCAAGAGAATGTGCAGTTTGGTGCCAACTCCGCTGCCTCCAGTCAGAAGACAATGGCTTTGGCCAACACGTTGACGACCGTGCTGGCAGTGGTGGGTATTGCTCTGGGGATGCTGTTTGCTTACATCA
>JAJXXI010000735.1 GCA_021781185.1 bacterium | reverse complement strand
CCAAGGATGTGTGCCTGCGCCAAATCTTTGATGTGAATGTAATCGCGGATGCACGTGCCGTCCGGCGTGGGATAATCCGTGCCGAAAATTTCCACATGCGGCTTCAAACCCTGCGCCACGAACAGCACATTCGGGATCAGGTGCGTCTCAATCCGGTGATGTTCGCCAAACTGCCCGCTGGCCCCGGCGGCGTTGAAATAACGGAACGCGATGAATTCCAGCCCGTAAATTTGCTGATACCAAAGCAGCGCCTTTTCGAACATCAGCTTGGATTCGCCGTAGGGATTGATCGGCCGTTGTGGGAGGTCTTCGGTCATCGGCACACGATCCGGCGGACCATAGGTGGCGCAGGTGGAACTGAAGACGAATTTCTTCACGCCGCATTCCACGGCGGCGTCGGCCAGCTTGAGCGCATTGACGAAGTTGTTGTGAAAATATTTTTTCGGGTTCGTCATGGACTCGCCCACCAACGCAAACGCGGCGAAATGCAGAATCGCGTCCGGCTTCACCGACTTGACGGCGGCGAGAATGTTCCCCTCTTCCTCCGGTTTGGCCAAAATGAATTTTGCCCGTGGATCCACCGCCGAACGATGGCCTTCCGTGAGATTGTCATAAACCGTGACCTGATGTCCCGCATTGAGAAGTTCCTCCGTGCAGACGGATCCGATATAACCGGCACCACCAGTGACAAAGACGTTCATGCCCACAGTTTAGAAAAACTCCACGGAGTGGAAAGGCCAAAACCGGAAAAACGTGAATCGAAAATGCGCAAACCTTTGCCGTGAGTCATTGATGCTCCCGGGCGCACTGCGGTCGGAAAAACCTGCCCACAATATGCGCAAAACCGAAACGCCGTTTCACGTTGGTTCAAGACTGACGGCCAACAGGCCGTCAACATCACAGGAATCGCATCAGCAATCCCGGAGCGCAGCCGAGCAAGACCACCAGCGCCGCCAGCAGCACCAGCGCAAACATTGTCAACCCCGGCACTTTGATGGCGGGTGCGCCTTCAGCCGCGTCCTGGACGTAAGCCGCCTTGAGCACGCGCAGGTAGTAGTAGAATGACACGGCGCTCATCGCGATGGCCAGAATCACCAGCCAGAGCAGGCCGAGATTTTCCCCGACGCTGACCACGGCGCTGAACAGGAAAAATTTACCAATGAACCCGGCCAGCGGAGGAATGCCGCCGAGCGACAGCAGGAAAACAAGCAGGCACAGCGACAAGCCTGGCGCACGACGGCTCAACCCTTTGAAATCAGACAACGCATCGCCGCCCGTCGCTTCCTCCACCACCGTCACCACGCCGAACGCGCCGATCACGGTCAAGGCGTAGGTGATGATGTAAAACATCATGGCACTGATGCTGGAGGCCGTTCCGGCCAGCACGCCGAGCAGCACATAACCCGCGTGCGCGATGGCCGAATACGCCAGCAGGCGCTTGACGCTGGATTGAACGATGGCGGTGAGATTGCCCAGCACCATTGAAAGCGCGGCGACGACCGCCACCACCGGCATCCAGCCGGAAACGTAGCCGTGCCAGACGGCGCTGCCGGTCGAGCCGGCAAAAGCAAGCGTGAAGATTTTGGCGAGAATATAGAAGCTCGCGACTTTGGATCCGGCGGCGATGAAAGCCGCGCTCGGCGTGGGCGCGCCTTCGTAGGCGTCCGGCGCCCACAGGTGAAACGGCACGGCGGCGACCTTGAAGCCGAAACCGATCACCGTCGTTACAATGGCAACGATCAGCAGCGGGTCGAGTCCCCTGCCCTGCATGACGCGGGCAATTTCAGCCAGGTTCGTTGAACCGGAAATCCCGTAGAGCAGGCTGAAACCAAACAACAGGAACGCCGCCGACATGCCGCCGAACAGGAAGTATTTCAACGCGGCTTCGCTGGCACGCTCATTGTGTTTGTTGAACGCGGCCAGGATGTAGAGCGAAAGACTGGTGAATTCCAGCGGCACCCAAACCATGAGCAAATCCCCGGCGCTGACCAGGAACAGCAGCCCGATGGTGCCAAGCAGCAGCAGTGAAAGATATTCGCCGACGTGGTTGGTAAACTTGCCCGAAGTGGAAATCAGCACGGTGAAAGCAGTCAGCACCAGTAGCGCAATCTTCGCGAAATCCGTCACGGGATCAATGATCAAAAAGCCGTTAAACGGATCCAGACGATAGGCCGTGGCCAATGCATGACCGCCCTGAATTCTTCCCCACAGCATGGCCGCCGCCACCGCACAGCCAAAAATGGCAATCCAGCCACCGACCGTGAAACGCGTCGCGATGGACTTGTCGCGCAGCACCGTCAAGTCCACGCCCAGCACCACCAGCATCGTGACGGTGATGATGGTTTCCGGCGCGGCGAGTTGGAGCAAATACAGATAGTTCACAGCGCACCTCCTGCCAGCAGACGGTGAAACATCGGCGATTTAAAACAAGGTTCGATCCAGTTCATCAGCAAACCGGGGAAAAGACCGACGACGAGCGACGCTCCAATGAGCATCACCGCACCGGCTTTTTCAGGAAAGGTGATCGGTTCCAGCGGATGATCGTGACCATCCGAGATTTTCTCCGGTGCGTCCGAGTAAAAGGCCTTTTGCATCGCGCGGAGCGTGTAAGCCACGCCGACGACGATGCCCATGCCAGCGAGAATGGTCATTTTGGGGAACACCGCCCATGCGCCCATCAGCACCTGCAATTCCGCGACAAACCCGCTAAAGCCGGGCAGCCCCATCGAGGCGACGCCGGCGATCACGAAAGTGATTCCGGCAAACGGCAGCAGCTTGCCGATCTGCATGGTTTCGAGGTCGTTGAAATCGCGGGTGTGCGTGCGGTCGTAAACCATGCGACCGACCACCGCGAACAGCAGCCCGGCAATAATGCCGTGCGAGAACATTTGCAATACCGCGCCGTCGAGGCCGATGGTGTTCAGCGTCGCGAGGCCAAGCAGCACGAAGCCCATGTGGCTCACGCTGGAGTAGCCGATGACGAATTTGAAGTCGCGTTGCACGAGCGCCACGCCCGCGCCATAGACGATGCCAATCACCGCGAGCGCAGCGACGGCCCATTGCCATTCGCGCATGCCTTCAGGAAACAGCAGCATCGCCACGCGCAAACATCCGTAAGCGCCGAGTTTCATCACCACGCCAGCGAGCAGCATGGAACCGGCGGTCGGCGCGGCGACGTGACCGGTCGGCGCCCAGGTGTGAAACGGCCACATGCCCGCGAGAATCGCAAAGCCAATGAACACCAGCGGAAACATCCAATGTTGAAATACGATGGGAAAACTGACTTTCGACAGCTCGATCAAGTTGAGCGAGGCGTGGCCGAGCTGACCTTTGGCCACAACCCAGGTCGCAATCAGGCCGATGAGCACGAGATGGCTGCCGACAAAGGAATACAAGGCCAGTTTCATCGCGCCGTATTCTTTGCGGGTGCTGCCCCAGCGCGCGATGAGGAAGTATTTCGGGATGATCGTCAGTTCATAGAACACGAACAGCAGCAGCACGTCGAAACTGAGAAACACGCCATAGACGCCACCGATGAGGGCGAGGTAGAACGCGAAAAATTCCTTGGTGCGCTTCTCGATGTTCCACGAGAACAAAATACCGGCAACGGCCGCCAGCCCGGTCAGGATCACCAGCACCAGGCTGATGCCGTCGGCGGCGAGATAATAATTCGCGCCGATGCCCGGAATCCAAGGAACATTGACGATGGTGGTGACCTCGCCGGGATTGGCCTGCTGAATCGCGCCAACAAAGGCCACCACACAACTGGCGACAGCAGTGAGCAGGGCGACAATGCGGGCGGCACGCGCGTTGTCGCGCGGCAGGAGCATCAGCACCAGCACCCCGATGAATGAAATGTAAATAGTCCAGGCTAACATGATCAGAAATTCAGGTGTTGCACCAGTTGCACGACGGTGGCGTCAATCTTCCCCAGGATAAACTGCGGCCAGATGCCCAGCACGAACATCAACGCAATGCTTGGCAGCACAAGAAAACGTTCGGCCGTCGTCAGATCGGGCAGCCTGGCCCAACGCTCGTTCAACGGACCGCAGAAAACCCGTTGGATCATCGTGAGCAGGAAAATTGCCGTGACCAGCAGGGCGATGGTGGAAATGGCCGCCGCCCACGGCACAAGCGGGAACACGCCTTTGAAAATCAGGAATTCGCCAACAAAACCATTCAAGCCCGGCAGGCCCAGTGATGAGAAAATCGCAATGCCCATCAAGCCGGTGAAAACGGGAACCACTTTGCGGATGCCGCCGAAATCCTCGATGCCGCGCAATCCGCCGCTGCGTTTTTCTAGGAGCGCCACGAACAGAAACAGCGCGGACGCCGTGAGGCCGTGGTTGAACATCTGGAGCAATGCGCCGTCGAGCGCGGCCGCCTTCTGGATGTCCGGCGTGTTCACACCGGTGGCCACGCTGGCGGCCGCGAACATGGCGAGCAGGCAGTAGCCCAGGTGGTTGATGGATGAGTAGGCCAGCATCCGTTTCAAATCTTTTTGCGCAAACGCGGCGAAAGCCGAGAGCACAATTGTGGCCACCGCCAGCCAGAGCAGTAGCGACAGCACCTGCCGGATTTGGTCGGGGAAGATCGGCAGCAAAATCCGCAGGAAACCATACACGCCCATCTTGGACATGACGCCGGTGAGGAGCATCGTCACCGGACTGGGCGCTTCGGCATACGCGGCCGGCAGCCAGGTGTGAAACGGAATCACCGGCACCTTCACCGCGAAACCGAGGAACGCGCCGAAGAAAACAATCAGGCCAATGGATTTCCAGCCGAAGGTTGCGCTCAGCTTGCTTTGCAACACGCCGCTCTTCGCCATGGCGGCGAGCTCGATGAAATCAAAGCTGCCGGTCGCCAAGCGAATGGCCAGAAAGCTCAACAACAGCGCCACGCTGCCAACCATCGTGTAAACGAAAAACTGCGTTGCCGCCGGGCCGCGTTTTGGTCCGCCCCAGAGCTTGATGAGGAAGAACGCGGGAATCAGGCCGAGTTCCCAATACAGAAACCAGTGGAAGAAATTCAGCGCGGTGAACGTGCCGAACAAGCCCGCCTGCAACCACAGAACGAGCATGTAATAAACATGCGGCCGGTCTTTGACGTTCCACGAAGCGAGAATGGCCAGCGGTGTGACAATGGCCGTCAGCATCACCATGAGCAGTCCCAGACCGTCCACGCCGAGGAAGTATTGGATGCCGAGCGACGGCACCCAGTTCATCCGCTCGACAAATTGCAGTCCGCCGGACTTGGAATCGAAGTGCAGCCACAGGCACAGCGCGCCGCCGAGGGCGACAAAGCTGGATGCCAGCGCGAGGCCGCGAACAAGATTTTGCCGTTTCGCACCAAGGCTGGCGACAACGATGCCGCCAAGGAACGGAACGAGAGTGAGAATGGTCAGCCAGTGGTTCATGCTTTGCGCCCCCAGATCAGGAACAGGATCAACACCACCAGCGCGACGCCGATGATGCGGAGGTAGGTTTGCACGCGTCCTGCGTGCAGTTTGGAAAGGAAACCGCCGCCGCCACGGATGGAATCGCACCCGGTGTCGAACCCGAGATTGACAAAATATTCATCCGTCAGCCGGTAGAGCCAGGAAAGGCCGAGGGTGACATAGCTGACGAGCAAAACCGCTCCGCCAAAAATCCATTGATCGAGGAAATCACAGACCCGCGCGGTTAAGGCGTTCAGGCGGATGACCGTTGCCCCATAGAATTCGTCCACATAATACTTGTTCTGGAGCACCTTGAAAATGAACGGCTGTGCCACTTCCAAAACATCCTTTTCTTCAACGGCCTTCCGTTGGCGTTTGAAGTAGAGAATCCAGCCCAAGCCGAGACCGAGGAATACGAAGACGGACGATGACACCATCAAGGTCAGCGTCCCGTTTCCGGCGAGCCGGCTGAGATTGAAGCTGGTTTCTTCGCCGCCCAGAAAACCCTCAAACCACGGCCAGGCGGGCGTGCCGAGGAAGCCCAATAAAATGGCGAACCCCGCGAGGATGACGAGCGGAACGGTCATGACTGCGGGGCTTTCATGCGGATCGTGGCTGTGGGATGCGGATTCGG
>JAJXXI010000300.1 GCA_021781185.1 bacterium | reverse complement strand
CTGCCGGCGGCACCGCGCCGGACATCGCCGGCAAAAACCTGGCGAATCCCATCGCGCAAATTTTGTCGAGTGCGCTGATGCTGCGGCACAGCTTTGGCTTGAACGACGCGGCAGCGGCCATCGAGGGCGCCGTGGCCAAGGCCATCAACGCGGGCAACCGCACGGGAGACATCTTCAGCGCGAGTGAGAGCGGCGCGAAACGCGTCGGCACCCGCGAGATGGGTGATGCCGTCGCGGCGGCCGTGTAACTGTTCCAGTTGCGAACGAAGCAAATGGCGCGAAACATTTCTGCGAACAAAAAGGGCGGCCATTGCTGGCCGCCCTTGATTTTTTGACGAATGCCGTTCGGTTTTTACGGAGCGCGATACAACCGGAAGAACTGATTGGGCTCGGCATCGGCCGCAGCGGCGTTCGTTGTGAATGGAGTTGCCGCACCCGGCACAGCGGAATAAGGGCCCGCGACATTGGTTGAAGATTCCAGGATGAACGAGGCATCGTTCCAAGAGAGTGTCAGCGTGCCCGCTGAGTAGGTTGACTCCAGCGGAATGGGAAGGATGGGCACCACGCCAGGCACCAGGTCGGCATACTGCGTCATCACCAACTGGAAGCCGTTCGTGTAAACACTGCCCGAGGCGTGCTGGGCCAGAACGCCGGTCACCGAACTGGCAAAGGTGGGAATGGAAGCCGCAATGACATCATAAACATAAGGGCTAATGTAAAGCGGGAACACGGCATTATTCAAGTTGGTCAGGTTAACTGTGCTGCCTGAAATGAATAAAGCCGCTCCGCCACCATCCTGTAAAAAGATGTTGGAAACCACGACCAGCGAACTTTCAATGGATTTCATGTAAGCGATATTGCCGGCATTGGCCGGATTAAACACCGTCGGGTTCGGCAACGGATTGCCACTACTGATGACGTAGTTGGTATGTGCCGGGTTGAGCGTGTTCATGTTGACTTCAAGCTGGCCGTAGAACTGACCCAAGGGACCGGTAACCTGCACTCTGTCACCCATTGCAGGCATCTGGCTGATGCCGCCGCCAACGTAAACAGTGATGCCCGCCGCCCCATCCTGCATGTAAAATTGGGCATTCGGTGAACCGGTCATATCGGATGGCGTGGTGACAACGCCTTGCACGGTGTAGAGGTTGGTGGTGTCGGTGGGACCCCAAGTCGTGGGATTCAGCAGAGTGCGTAGATTGGCGATGGTGGTCACAATCGGCGTGCGGATGCTAACCGTCAGGTTCGCCACAGCACTGTTGGTTCCACCGGATGAGTTGGTGACTGTGCAGAAATAACCGACCGCGCCGTTGGTGGTAACATAACTTAAATCGAGAGTGGAGTTGGTCTCATCCGTCAACAGCGTCGCACCGAATGAATTGGTGGAATACCACTGGTAAAAAATAGGGAAATCGCCGCCAGCCTGGATGGTAAAGTGAGCAAAATCACCGAGATAGACCGCTTGGTTGGTTGGCTGGGTGATGATGTATGCCGGCACTGCCACCGGTGTGGTGGAGGTGAACGAAACCGTTACGTTGTCAATCGCCAGCCCGGCATCGCCGCCGCTGTCATCCATATCCCTCCAGCGCAGGAACAATGCCTGCCCTGGTTGCAACGTCACACCTGTGAGCACCACATTGGAGAAAGTCACCTGATTGGTAGGATTGGTGCCATCCAAAGCTGAATTTGAGGTGTTAATGGTCTCTGGAATGACAAAGGTCAGGTCATTATCGGCGACCCAGAGCGGATCATTAGTTACATCCATATCGGATATTATTCCTGAACCAGCCACGCGATATGAGAATGCCAGAAACTCGTTGGAGGCGATGCTCGGACTGCGCCATTCTTCGCCAGTGTAGGTAATTGTGAAGTCAACCATGGCATTGGCGGTGTCATTGGTGAAAGCAACGCCAAAAAATTGCGTGCCGGGAGTGCCTGATCCAAGAGACCCCAGGGCCCGATCGGCACTACTGGCAATGCCGTAGCTATAAATGGTGCCGGAATTAGCGCTGCCGTCATCAGCACGAAAAGCGCTGACAGTGGGAGAGCCGGTTCCTTTCGCTTTCGCCGCGAACCATCCCGGTATGGTGACATTGTCCTGCCACGTGTTCGCGGTGCCGGTGTTGGCCAGGGTATCAAAATTTTGGGTGTAGGTTCCACCACTCAGTAGAATTTGGGCGGAGATCATTTGAGGCCAGCATAAAGCCGCAGTTAATGACAGGCCAAATGTTAACTTGATCAGTGTTGTTTTCATTGTTCAGGTGCTTTTAGTTTTTTGGTTTGAGGGTTTGTTTTTGGAAAAAAGCATCTTTACGGATGCATCTGCCGGAACGACGGATTCCAGATCAGCGGGGAGCCGGGCACTTCCTGTGCGGGCCCCGTCAAGGTGCCACCTGCTTGCACGATGCTGGTTTTGTAATAGCCAACATGACCGTCCAGAAAAACAATGTCGCCACCCTGACTGTGACGGGAGGCAAAGCTGCGCCAGCGGTTCGCGGGATTGACGGAATTATATTGCGGCAAACTGTTGACCACTTCCATGGTGGGGCTGAATACGCAATCAAAGAGAAAAACGGTGTCCAAGGGCCGCTGAATGGCGGTGAGTTTGGGCATTTGCGGGTAGGGGAAGGAATTGGCGTTGGCATAGCCGGGGGTTTGCCGTTTCAAATCAATGTTCATCACATAACTGAAAAAACCATCCGCTCCTGCGCCCGTGCCGTTGAGCATGGAAAAGTCGCCACCCATCAGTTTGGCTCCTGGGCAGGAATAGATTTGCCCCACCCCGCCGGGATAGGGAATGAGCTGAAGGTTTTTCGTTGTGTCAGAATGGCTGACCCTGGTTTGGGTCGTGTAGTAGTAAAGCGGATGTTCGGAGACGAATTCCGGCAGCAGGTTAAACCACGTATTTGGCTGTTTTGAATCTCCGGTGGTATAAGTGCCCGCAGAGTCCATACCGTCACGAGGGATGCCGTCTTTGTTGTCATTGGCATACATGTGGGCGGCCAAACCCCATTGGCGCAGGTTGGAGATGCAACTGGCCTGTTGAGCCTTGGCCTTGGCTTTGGCCAGTGCTGGCAGAAGCATTGCTGCGAGGATGGCGATGATGGCGATGACGACTAAGAGTTCGATCAGTGTGAAAGCCGAGCGCCGAGGCGGGGTGTTCCCGAGTGTTTTCATATATAATTCATTAACCATTCATATTATATTTATTATTAATTAGCTATAAATTCACGCTGATCGGCTGACTATAGCACCATGGATGATCTAGGTTGAATACTTTTTGGTTACAAATCGAAGTCGAATTGATGACGGGAAATCCCGTGAAAGCGTCCGTAAACCGTTGAAAACATGACGCGCACCGGGCCTAAACACGAAACCACCGCTTTGTTTTTTACTTGCATGGCTTTCCTTGTTTAAAACCACCAAGATCGTTTCAAAAAGTCCACGGGCAGGCAAGGCTTTCATGAAAAAGTTATCCACACCATTCACCGTAATTCACCAGAATCAGCCGGGATGGGTGTCGGCGGGCAGGTGAAAGATGATTTTGCCTGATTGTCCTTCAGGGAAACGTGTTCCAGACCAGCTCCGGATTGTTGGTGCGCCCCTTGTTCAGGCTGAAATCCCAGTATTCGGAGCTTTTGAAGCGCCGGGCATGGCCGTCGAGAAATGTCAGATTCGCCCCGTGATTGTGCAGGCTTGTGTGGATGTAGTTTTGTGGCCCCCACGCGGGCAGATTTTTCGAGTCAAACAGCCAGACCACCGCAGTTGGAGCCGCCGGGACGCCGGTCAGTTTCATGTCCGCATGGTCGCTGGCTCCGGTGCCGTCAAATCCGTCGTTCAGGCAGTAATGGAACAGGTTGTTCCCGTTGCTTCGCCGGGGGTTGCTGGGACAGATCCAGAGCAAACGGCCCGGATCCATGCCCGCGTTTGTGCGCCATTCGCAGGCGTAATACCAAGGCAAACTGATGGCCGGCGGGAGCAGGCAATACCAGTTGTTGCTGTGCGAGGACGAGGTTGGCCAACTGGGAGGATTGGCAATGCCTTCGCGCGGCAACAGGTCATGGTTGTCCGCCACGTAGAGTTGCGTGGCCAGCCCCCACTGCTTGAGATTATTGATGCATTGAATGCCTTGCGCCGTAGCCCTGGTCTTGCCCAACGCCGACAGCAGCAGCGCCGCCAAAACAGAAATAATGGCAATGACCACCAGGAGTTCGATGAGCGTGAACCCGCGCGGTCTTGCCGCTGCAGAATGGGAGTTGAAAAGCCGGAAGAATCTCATTCCAGTGCCCCTGCGTCGCCACAAGTCTGATTCCTGCCTATCATTCCACAGCCCTTGAATCCGGGCAAGAATTTCCTTCCTGCCGGCGGTGTTTTTTCCGTGTTGCCTGAACGCAAAGCCGTTAACCTCCGTCCAATTGGACCAAACGGCTTGAACATGAAATCATTTCTCATCCTTACCCTGCTGGCTGCCACTTTTTCGCTTCGCGCCGCCAACACCAATGCGCCCGCCGGGCCGGAAAAGGCGGCTGCGGAAAAACCAGTCTGGGGAAAAATCCCCGATGCGTCGCACGCGCCGGTGCTGGTGACGAACACCGTCACGATCGCCGGCGAACGGGTGACGTATGTGGCGGAGACCGGCATGTTGCCGCTGCTCAAGCCGGACGGCACTTCGCGCGCGAATATTTTTTACACGGCTTATACCCGCCTGGGCAACGAGTCCCGCGCCAAGCGGCCGGTGACGTTTTGCTTTAATGGCGGTCCCGGTTCCGCGTCCTTGTGGCTGCACCTCGGCGCACTGGGGCCGCGGCGGGTGAAAATGAACGACGATGGTTCCATGCCCGCGCCGCCCTTCACCCTGGTGGATAATCAATATTCCCTGCTGAACGACAGTGACCTAGTGTTTATTGACCCTGTGGCGACCGGGTTTAGCCGGCCCGCCAAAGATGAAAAAGCCGACCAGTTCTTTGGCGATTCCGGAGATCTGGATTCCATCGGTGAATTCATCCGGCTCTGGACCACGCGGAATGAACGCTGGCTCTCGCCGAAGTTTTTGTGCGGGGAAAGTTATGGCGTTTTCCGCGCCGCCGGTTTGGCGGAGCATTTGCGCAGCAGTTGCGGGATGTATTTAAATGGACTCATCCTCGTGTCCGGCGTGCTGGATTTTGCCACCATCAGCGGGGATACGGGCAACGACCTGCCATATCCGCTGATTCTCCCGGCCTACACGGCGGCGGCGCATTTCCACCACAAACTGCCGCCCGACCTGCAGGCGAATCTGGGCAAGGCGCTGGCGGAATCACGCGCCTTCGCCCGCAGGGAATACCTTGCCGCCCTGCACCAAGGCGCGGCATTGCCAGCCGACGAACGCAAGAAAGTCGTGGCTGAACTCGCCCGGTTAACCGGATTGAAGGCGTCCGTCATCGAAGACAATAACCTGCGCCTGGACCCCGGGGTTTTTCGAAAACAACTGCTGCATGACGAAGGCCTGATTCTCGGTGCCTATGACGCGCGGTTGACGGGGCGGGATGGCGATCCGGCGACTCCTTGGGCTGATTTTGATCCATCCGGCGCAGCGGTCATGGGGCCGTTCGCAGCGGCGATGAACGCCTATGTGCGCGGCGAACTCAAATTTGAGGACGACCTGCCTTACCAGATATTCGCTGGCGTCCAGCCTTGGAACTACGGCGCACGGAACAACTACGCCAATGCCAGTGACGAGCTGGCGGCCGTGATGAATCAGGAGCCTTACTTGAAAATCCTCGTGCTTGGCGGCCGCTGTGATCTGGTCTGCCCGATTGACACCATGCGCTACAGCATTGAACACCTGCCGCTGGCCGAAGCTTATCGGAAAAACGTGACGTTTGCCGAGTTTGACGCCGGCCACATGATGTATATCAATCTACCGGACCTTAAAAAAATGCAGGCAGACATCGAAAAGTTCATCCAGCCTTGAACTAGCGCTTAATTGTGCAGATTGACGATAGTATTACGAAGTTGCGATCCTTTAGCCACTCGCTTGCGCCATTTGAAAGGTTTGGCCTTGGGATTGTATGCCGCGATGAACGCCTCAATGGCGTGGC
>JAJXXI010000317.1 GCA_021781185.1 bacterium | reverse complement strand
CTCCACGTTTTCGAAGAAAGATCACTATTTTGCCAACGCAGGATTACGCTGGCGGTGAAGCGATGGCGTTACGACAGCAGCCATGTTATTGACTGAAAAATCGCCGTTCAAAAATGCGTTGATTTGTTCGGCAGCCAGCGAAGGGTGTTCCATAACGTCACGATGGTTGACATATAATACGGAAAAATTTGGCTGCTCCGCTAGCCAGTGATGAACGGTGGTGAGCTGTTTCTCAAAGATGCCGGCGAGCGCACTGTCGGCAAGTGCCGCGCCGGTTTGCCCCTGTTGCTTGAGCATGGCTCGTTGAGATTTGACGACTTCCTGCAGGTCTCGGTTCATGAAAATCACCCGGTATGGTTGATCTGTTGGCAGGTTCATCAAGAGCAAATGAATGACCTTGACGGCCTTCCCTCTTGCATGTGCCAGCCAGGACAAATCGTTGCGGCCATGTTTAACAGCTTCGAGTTCAAAGTAACCACGCGGATTGTGTTCATCCGGAGTGCGCAGTGCGTCAGTCAGCAGCTCCAGCCCGCCTGCTTGTAACATTTGCATCATCAAGCTAGTTCCAGATCGCGGCAATCCGGATACGATGGTGGTGAAGTCTTTCAGCATATCGGCCATCCAATCATTAAGCCTGGCTCTTGGGCGGACTGGTTTCCGCAAAGGACAGCTTGGAGTTGATGTCAGCCCGATAGATTCGTGGTCTTTGTGAATTGATCAACAGTTTTTGGTGTCTGGCCGCCTTTTGAGGATTGATCGGCCGGTATAGTTTTGCCAGATGGCCGTGCAGCAGGTTTTTCCGATAGCCCATGTTCAATGCCGTCTCGTAAGGCAGAATGGCTTCCGACGCCTTGTTCAATCGTTCCAGCCCGAGCCCCAGGTGATAATGGGCTTCGGGGAAATAATGAATTAGTCCAACCGCCTGAAGCGACTTTTCAACCGCCAGATCCGGTTCGTTGTTTTCCAAATGCACGCTTGCCAGTCCGTCGAGCGCGGCGGGATTATCAGGTTCAATTTCCAGCGACTTTTGAAAAGCGTCCCCGGCTTCATCCCATCGTTTCAGAATGAGATAAGCATGGCCAATCTGGTTGAACAGCGCCGGATGGCTGCCGCCCGAACTTTCGGCCGCCTGCAAATATTTCAGGGCTTCGTCCGGCTTTTCCTCGGCGAAGGCCAGTTCCGCAAAAACGAGCTGAACTTGTCCCTCCTGTTGCATGGCGAGCGCAGACTTTTCCAAAACATTACGTGCTTCAGGAAGCTTGCCCTGCCGGATATGGCAACGCGCCAGCGTCAGGAGACACCATTCATTATCTGCTTTCTCAGCAAGCAGTTCCTCCAACAAGGGAATAGCTTTGGACTCCTGGGGCGTGCCCAAAAGAGAGCGAATCAAATTTGTTTTGTTGCAGCGAATGGTGTCTTGCACCGTCTTACGCGCGTCATCGCTGGGGGGCGCGATGTAGCCCAGCGCGACGAGTTGCTCGATGGCTGCGGCCGCCTCCGCCGGATCTTGGCGGGTGTGCTCCGTATGTAGCCCCGCCTTTTCATCACCCAATCTTTCCCAGCTAAAAATGCGCTCCGGTGTCACTGGCTTCTCAAAAGCCTCCAGCCAAGGCCGACCATCCATGTCGCTGCCGATGGGCAAACCCAACAGAGTCAGGATTGTCGGCGTCACATCCAGGATGGACGCGCCATACAGCCGGTCGTCTTTTTTTATTCCCGGCCCTTTGAGGCAAACAATTCCAAACGGGCGATGGCAGCCTTCCGGGTCTTCCTTGCCCTGGTTCAACGGAGGCCGGCGGCGACCGGATTCGTAACCGTGATCGCTGATCAAGATCACCGTGGTTTCGTCATCCACATATTGCAGCAGCGTGTGCAGCATCATGTCGTGAAACCGATAACATCCCCGCATCACATCCTGATATAATTCAAAGTCGCGCTCCGGCACGCTGTCCAGCCGGGGCGGGTGATACGGCATGAATTCATGGGCGAACTGGTCAATCCCGTCAAAATAAACCCCCATCAAATTCCATGGCTCGCTTTGAATCAGCGCCGTGGCCATCGCCTGAACGGTGGCGGTGCGTGCCAGCCGGCGGGCCAGCTTCAAAGGCCGGTCATCCTGTTTCAGATCAATCTCCGCCAGCTTCGGAATAAATGGAAGCAAATCACCAGCCACCAGGCTTTCCGTGGAGACGCGCAAATCCGCCGCCGGTTTGGCCAGCGCACGAGGATGCACAACGTCCGTCACAATGTCTCCGGCAGTGTCATTTTGCATGGGCCGGTGCAAAAATTGATCTGAAATCATGACGCCGTTGATCGGCTCAGCGGGACTGGAGGCAAACCAGCCGATGATGTTGGATTTCAAGCCGCTTTGGCTCAAAATATTCCAAATTGCCTTGCATTTGCGCGAGGTGCTGCGAACCGGCCCGATGCCGCTGGCGTCCGGCAAAGGTTCGGTAAAGCCACAAATGCCATGTTTCTCAGCGCGTTTTCCCGTGGCGATGGAGGTCCACAGCATGGGCGAAAGCACGGGTTGCAACGTCGCAAGATTTCCGCGCAATCCACCCTTGATCAGTTGAGCCAGCGCGGGCATCTGGCCGCCTTGCAGCAGCGGATCAATCATTTCCCAATCCGCCGCGTCCCAACCGATCAAAAGGATCTTTTTGCCGGGTGCTTGAGGCATAACCAAATTCTAAATTAAATGGGCAGTTTTATCACTGCCCATTTTCACGTTTGTGTTGAAGCGGCATGACGTTGGCTTACTGCTTTTGCCCACGACGGGCGCGGCGTTCGGCCAGACCGGCGATACCGGCCGCCAGCAACGACAGCGGCGAAGCTTCGGACGACGACGTCAAAACGCCCACCGTAATTCCCGGCGGAGTTTTTGCGTAGAGACAACCTTGAATTTCGGCGTTCACCGAATTGGTTGGCGCGGGTTGTTTCTGGTTTTGAATTTCCATGGAACAATTCAATGCTTGATTCGAAAATATTGTGAAGTTCCACCAGTGCCTGTGGTAACTGCCTGGTAAATGCCTGGCCCGCTGCTGGTAATAACCACGCCAGTGTCTGTCGTCCAGTTGGCTGATGCGCCAAGAACGGCACTGGTTTCCAGCGTGAAAGCGGACGCGGGCGCATTATCCGATGAAGTAAAATCAATGGTCACCACATTACCGGCGCCAACGGTGATGTTGGTGACGGCCACCGTCGGCGGCGGAAGATCACCGATGGTAATTGGCGCATTGGGTGTGGCGTTATAGTAGATCCCGGAAACCGTTGCTGAGAAGTCGTTGTCTGATCCTGGCGTATGATTGACTTGGACCATCATATAACCAAAGTGCGTCAAGCCATCACTCGCAGTGAAACTGAATCCCAGAGCCTCATTGGTGGGGAAATTATTCCAAAAATAAAGCCATGATCCGCCGTAAAAGACACAGGTGGACAGCCACTTCCTGTAAGTGGGCGCAGAACCGGAGCTGGCGTCCAGAACCGCGTTGTTCGTCCAGGGGATAATGTATCCATTGGTTGAGGGGTTGAGCACCAGATTCGTCTGGGCGGCAGACGCCTTGTCCATGTTGACCCGGAACGTATCAACATTGAGGTTAAAATCAGCCGTGCCATCTCCATCAATGTCCAGATAGTTGTAGGTGTGATAATATCCGGCGCCGGCTCCCTTTGCGAGATTCGCCGGATACGGGGCGAGAGCCTGGGAGGCAACGACCTGAGCCTGGGCGTTTTGTCCGACAAAAAACGCCCCCAAGCCGGCAGCGGTCGTGTAGGCAAGGAGACGGTTTTGAGAATCAGCGGTTAACTGAAGTGATATGACTTTTGGGGTTTTCATTTTTTGATTTCAATGCAAAAACGGACTGTTGTTTAAACCAGACCTTTAAACTCAATGTTCCACTCCCTAATTTTTCAACATGCTACCATCGTCCAATAACGCATACTATAGCCTATTTTGGGGGGTATGACACCATGGTTGGTTTGGTGTAAATTGCCCAGCGTGATTATGAATGAGACCAGAAACCTCGGCCGGAGGATCATTGCAGCCATCTTGGGTGTTGTCCTGATGGACGGGGCAGTGCGGGCCGCCGTGCCGACGCCATCCATCATCATCACCAACCTGCCCGCCTATGGCTCCACCACCAGCAACTTGAGCGGTTATATTCAAAACGCAGATCCGACAACGAATGCTGTCATCGTCTTCATCTATGTTGCGGGAGCGTGGTATAGCAAGCCGAGCTGTGCCAGCCAATTGACCTCAATTCAGGCAGACGGCAGTTGGACGGCGGACATCACCACCAGCAGTTCGGACAAAACCGCCACGGAAATCGCCGCGTTTCTGGTGCCCGCCAATTATAATTTACCATGCGTCAACGGTGATTCGGCATTGAATATTCCCACCCAGGCATTGGCGGTGGTCTACGCCAACCGGAGCAATCCGAGCGCCCGCCAGTTCAATTTTTCCGGCTATCACTGGTGGGTCAGAACCAGCGCCGGCAACCTGGCGGGACCGGGCCCCAATTATTTTTCCGACAGCACGAACAACGCCTGGTTGGACGCGCAGGGAGCCTTGCATCTTAAGATCACTTACACGAACAGCACCTGGCAATGTGTGGAAGTCATCAGTGAACGCAACTTTGGATACGGTCAGTATCGCTTCACCGTCAATGCACCGGTGAACACGTTGGACGCCAGCGCCGTGCTCGGATTGTTCACCTGGAGCAATGACTCGGCCTACAATGACCGGGAAATTGACGTTGAGTTCTCCCGCTGGAACTACGCCTTTGGCACCAACTATGTGGGGGATTACGCCGTTTCTCCTTACAATCCCGGGCAGGTCTTGAGATTGTCCCTGCCGGCCGGCATCACCAATTCCACCCACAGTTTCATCTGGCAATCAAACAACGTGGCTTTTCAGGGTTTGGACGGCAATTTTGATCCCGCGCCACCGGCCGGCAACATCCTCCAAACCTGGAGCTGCTCCCACGGAATTCCTCCCGCCGGCGGTGAACAGGTTCACATCAATTTGTGGCTCAACAAGGGGAATCCGCCTGTGAATGGTCAGCCGGTGGAAGTTGTCATTTCAAACTTCACTTATGTCCCGCTCGGGCTGCCGCCGCCCGCACAATTGGGCCAGCCAACTGGCCTGCCTGAGAGCCCTGTTCAGCTTCGGCTCGACGGGCAGTCGGACTGGCATTATCAAATGCAGGTATCTTCCAACCTGTCAAATTGGACACCGATTGGAACCATTCTCGCAACCAACAGTTCAATTTCCTGTTATAGTTTGCCAACCTTGCTCCAATTTTCGGATTCAAACCCGGCTTCCTTGAGTCCGCGATTTTATCGTGCCCTGACTGAACCGTGAAAGAAATTTCGCGCAACTACTTTTCATCGTTCAGACCATGAGTGACGGAGGATTTGTCCAATTGCGCGAATAACGGGTCAGTTGAAGCGCTTAATGTGCATTGCACCTGCCACGGACTCAGCAACTCTGGCCATTCAGACAACCGGTCAATCAGGCCGATAGCGAGACCCAGAAGATTATCTTCCCGCCAAAATTAATTATTTTTATAAACGACCAGTTCGGCCAAAGATTGCGTCGTCGGGCCGGTGCTGGCTGGCTCAAGACCCAAGGACCGCGCCATTTGCTGCTGCGCGGCGGTAGCCAAATTTCACCTCTCTTCCCATAATATCCGCGCGGTTTCCGGTGAAATCTCACACACCGTGCGCAAGAACTCAGCGGAGACCCGGCCGGAGGCGATGCGCTGGAGGACGTCCCGATGTTCAAACGCTGAGTGTGCAAGAATCAAATAAATCGCGCGCTCTTGAAGCGGCGCGGGTATTTGACCGGCGATAAAACGCGCGAACCGCTGATGCCGCGCGAGCTCGCGGTGCTCACGCTGTGACGGTGACGAAATTTGTTCCGGAATGTGCTTTTGCGCCGCGAGGTAGAGGAAAACTTGTTGCTGGAGATAGCCGGTGGCGCCGCCGTGGCCGACCGACGAATAGAAAAAGCCGACCCCAAAACGGCGGCCAGCAAGACGGCCCATTGCATCAGCTTTAAGTCCGGCATGGCAGGTCGGCGGGAGAATTCAGATT
>JAJXXI010000226.1 GCA_021781185.1 bacterium | reverse complement strand
AAAGCTGGCGTTGCAGTTGGTGGAAAATCGTCGTGAGGTCAGCCATGAAAGACAGACGCGCCGCCCGCCGTTCCGTTCAAACAAATCAATAATATTCCCCAACCAATCGGGGTTTTGAAAGAACCTCGGTGGCATTCACAAAACCGCCGGCGTTCTGTATGCCGGTGCCGGTGATCATCAGGTTGGCCAGCGAAAATGCAACATCCTGACTGACCTGAAACAGCCTCACACCGCTGCCTTGGAGGGTGATTTTGTGACTCGAAGCATCCAGCAGGGTGTTTGTCGTAATCCCCACCGTGTTGGACAGGATGATTGTGCCATCGCAGGCAAAGGTGACCCGGCCTCCACCAGACATCGCTGCGCGCAATCCCACTTCGGTGCATTCTGTCACCACCGGCGAAATGCCGGAATTGGTTGATTTGTTAAACTCATAGGCACCGATATCCGCCGCAATACCGATTGGGCGCTCCACCCCGCGCTGGTCTGTTGGCGGTGCGGCAGTGGTGTCTCCGGCATCAATTGCCTGGCAGCCAGGAAGCAGGGCCACAGTGGGTGTGGGGCCGCCATTGTCGGCGAGCGGCCCGAGCAGAAGACAGATGTTGTTCATGCTGCCGGCATGGGTGAACATGCAGGTGGCATCAGAACTTAAATTGTGGCCGAGATCCGTCAACCCTCCTGAACCATTTCCGCCCGGCGAATTTTCGACCAAAAGTGTGTTGATCAAATCCGCGCCTCCCGAAACCAAGATTCCCGTGCCAGAGTTGAAGGCGACCGTGCAGTTCGTCAGGAAGCATTGGCCGGCAGCATTATAAATTCCGCCGACACTTAAGCCTGGTGCCCCATCGGGGCCATCTGCGGGAGGAGGGAAATCGGGGCTGTAAAAATATCCGAAACCGCCGGCGCCGCCAGCGCCGCCGGTGCCCATGTTGGACGCCAGGGTGCAATTGACAAAGTATGCCGTTCCGCAATTAAAAATTGCGCCGCCCGCTCCATCGCCACCCACCCCACCGGGGTAACCTGGAGTGTTGCACATCTGCCACCAATCTCCACTTGCCCCTGCCCCGCCGCTTCCACCAAGGGCGGAATTGCCGGTGAAAGTGCATCCGCGAGCCCAAAGGAGACCGGAGTTCCAGACAGCTCCGCCCGCTGCGCTGCCACCAGAACCACCCGCACTTTCAAATGAAGCATCGCTTCCAGCTTGGCCAACGACCGAATTATGAGTTAATATGCAATTTACGGCAGTAACTGAACCTTCGTTGTATATCCCGCCTCCATTATCGCCGCTTCCATTGGAAATGGTCAGGTTGGCCAGAGTCAATTTGCCGCTGCCACTGACATATAAAACCCGCGACCCGTTGCCGCTAAGGGTGATTTGATGGCCGCTGGCGTCGAGAATGCTGTCGTTGGTGATGGTGATCATGCCGGAGAGCGTGATCGTGCCATTACACGCAAAGATTATAGTTCCTCCATCCGTCACGGCGGCCCGCAGGCTCGCCTCCGTGCAATCCGTCACAACACCTCCGCCCCGTCCGGTTGGCCCCCCAAGAAGGATCATGCCCACTACCAGAAACACTCGAATTAGTGTCGGAGTCTTCATGACAACGACCAAAGATCATTTTCATCCTACACCCATGGGGTGGATCTTGTCGAGATGCCGCCAGCGTGTAGTGGAAATCGTGATGATAAATTGATGGCTGGCTAATCCGGTCAGAGACGCCTCGAACAGCCATTGGAGTCATGGCCCTGAGACGGCTAGGTTCTCCGTCCCGCGTCATCGCCGCAAACTGAGAACCTAGAACCTTTTGGCCACCCATTCCTTCGCTTGACGGATCAAACCCAAGTCCTCCACCAGGTTGCCAAACCGCAGCCGCATGGCGCCGCTTTGCTGCTGACCGAGCAGTTCGCCCGGGCCGCGCAAGCGCAGGTCAGCTTCGGCGATTTTAAAACCATCGTTCGTTTCCTCCAGAATCTTCAATCGCGACTGGGCCTCATCATGGCGCGCATCGGAAATGAGGATGCAAAAACTCTCATGCGCCCCGCGCCCGATGCGCCCGCGCAACTGATGCAACTGCGCCAGCCCGAAATGCTCCGCGTTCTCGATGAGCATCACGCTGGCGTTGGGCACGTCCACGCCCACTTCGATGAGCGACGTGGCCACCAGCACCTGGATCTTATTCGCGCGAAAATCCGCCATCACCGCCTCTTTGTCCGACGGCTTCACGCGGCCGTGCAGCAGTTCCGCCTGAAACGGCGACAACGCTTTTTTCACATTGCCAAATTCCTTTGTCACCGCCTTGATGTCCTTGTCCGTGTCCGCCACGTCCGCCCGCGGATAAACGATGTAAGCCTGCCGGCCGGCGGCAATTTTCTCGCGGATGAAAGCAAACACCTTCGGCAGCTTTTCCGTCGTCCGCAGAAAAGTTTTGATCTGGCCACGGCCACCGGGCAGTTCGTCAATCACGGACACATCCAGGTCGCCGTAAAGCGTCAGCCCCAGCGTGCGCGGAATGGGCGTGGCGGTCATTACGAGCAGATGCGGGTAATTGCCCTTGCGCACCAGCGTCTCGCGCTGCGCCACGCCAAATTTATGCTGCTCGTCCACGATCACCAGACCGAGTTTGGGCAGGTTAAAGCCGGCTGTGAACAGAGCGTGGGTGCCGATGAAGATGGAAGAAGGAAGATCGAGGCTGGAGGGCCGTGCGCGTTTGCCATCATCAATCTTCAATCCTCCATTTTCGCTGCTTTTCCGGCTTCCCGTCTGCATTTCCACTTTCACCCCCAGCGGCGCGAACCATTTTTCAAAATTCCGGAAATGCTGCTCCGCCAGAATTTCCGTCGGCGCCATCAATGCGACATTGAAACCGCTTTCCAGGGCCATGAGTGCGGTGCAGGCGGCGACCGCCGTTTTGCCGGAGCCGACATCGCCCTGCAACAACCGGCGCATCGGGTGCATGCCGCCCATGTCCGTGCGGATTTCGCGCAGCACCTTGGTCTGCGCCTCCGTCAGTTTGAAACCGAGCTGAGTCAGGAACGGCTTCATCAAATGATTGTCGCCCCCGCACGGCAGCGCTTTGGCGCTGGCCTCGAATTTTTTCCGGCGCGACTGGATCTGCCATTGCAGTTCCACGAATTCATCCAATGCCAGCCGCTGCCGCGCAATTTCCACATCCGTCAGTTCCTCCGGGAAATGGATCATGCGAACCGCGTTGGCGCGGGTAGGAAGGAGCGGGGCACGCCCGTCATCAGGCGCAGCCATGTCCAAATTGAGATGAAGATGATCCTCCTCTTTTATTGAAGCGTTCCGGGTAAGCCGGGTTGCCGCAGCCGGCGATGGCCGCGTCCCGAGCACCGGCTCCAACACCTCCCCCTCAAACTTCTCCAACGCCCGCCAGATGAGCGAGCGCATCACGCGGGCCGTCAATCCTTCCGTCAGCGGATGCACCGGCACGATGCGGTTGACATGGATGAATTCATCGTCGCCCGGCTCGACCAGTTCCGTTTCTGGGTGATCCATGTTGCGCGGCTTCAGCGAATCCGGTTTGCCGAAGATGAGAAATTCGCGTCCGACGGCATACCAGTCCGGCATCCAGGGCTGGGCCTGCCACCAGCGGCAGTGCAACAGCGCCGACCCGTCGTCGAAGACGCATTCAAACATCGCCCGGGTGCTTTTTTTGAAACGCTGGGTGCCGGCGGCAACGACTTTCCCGCGCACCGTTGCCGCTTCCTTCAATTTCAATTCACGGATGGGCAGAAATTTGCGGCGGTCCTCGTAGCGGCGCGGCTTGTGCAGGAGCAAATCTTCCACGGTGAAAATATCCAGCCGCGCCAGCAGCCTGGCACGCTCCTCGCCCACGCCCCAGACGGAACTGACGGGCGCGGCGAGCGGCGAAACGGAGTTTTCCGGCGACGACATTGGCCCGACGATACAAACGCCGACCTCAAATCTCAATCACGGCGATTAACTCGAAAGGCAGGGCGCGGGTCATCCGCTGTTCGAAGTTCGACTTGCCAGCAACGTTTTTCCCCGTGGTGGCTGGCGTGCGCCCGGCCGCCTGCTGACCGTCGTGGATTCCGAAAAGCTGGGTAAGAAAAATGTCGTTCTGTTCCAGAGCGCTGACGCAGAATGGGTTCAAACCAAGCACCGGCATGTCAGGAACCGGGCAGAACGTTGCCTCCAGTTACAACGCCATTTTTTGGAAAAGCCCAAGTCAAACTCACTGGCTTCTGGCAACGGGATCAATCGCGAAAATTCACGAACTGCACCGCCACGGGAAATTCATGGGTGCGCACGGCCGCAATGACCGTCTGCAGTTCATCGCGGCTCTTGCCATTCACGCGCACCTCGTCACCCTGGATTTGCGTGGTCACCTTGAACTTGCCCTCGCGGATGAAGCCGGTGATCTGCTTGGCCACATCGCTCGCAATGCCGTTCTTGATCTTGATGCTCTGTCGTGTGTGGCCCAGGGGCGAGACATCGGGATCGCACTGCTCCACGCTCTTGAGGCTGATGCCGCGTTTCGCCAGTTTGCCAATGACCATTTCATTCAGTGTGCGCACCTTGTAGGCGTCCTCTGCGGACAGCTTGATCTCCGTCTTTTCCAAAACGATCTCGGCCTGGCTGCCCTTGAAGTCGAAGCGGTTGGCGAGTTCCTTTTTGGCCTGGTTGACGGCGTTTTCAATTTCCATCGAGTTGACTTGGGAAACAATGTCGAATGAAGGCATGGCGGGAGTCTGGGAAATTTTCCCGAAAAGAAAAGCGCAAACCGGATGGGTGGGAATCTGGGTGCATCTGGACACGGTCCTCGACTGGCAATCGGCCTTGGTCGTGGCACAGGCATCCTGCCTGTGAGTTGCGTCCGCGTGGCCTGGCTGGCTGAAACACACAGGCAGGATGCCTGTGCCACGACTACACTTCCGGCTGACGCCGGAACCGTTTCATCCCGAACTTAAGGACCGTGTCCAGATGCGCCCTGGGAATCTTGGCAATGTGGTTTGAGATTGAATAAAATCAGGGTTTTTGCCAGCTTCCCGACACCGGAACCCGGTATTAATGCCTGAAGCCCGATCCAACGCCGATCTCGCGCCGTGTCTTACCGCCGTCATGCCGGTCTATAACGAGGCCGCCACCGTGGCCGAGGTTGTCCGCATCGTGCTGGCCCAGCGGCCGGTGCAGCAACTGGTGATCGTGGACGATTGCTCGACGGACGGCACCTGGGACCAGATCCAGCCGCTCGCCCAGAACGAGCCGCGCATCCGGCTCCTCCGCCACGAGGTGAACCAGGGCAAGGGCGCGGCCCTGCGCACCGGCATTGCATGTGCCACGTCGGACATCGTCATCATTCAGGATGCCGATCTGGAATACGATCCGGCGGAATTTTACCGGCTGCTCGCGCCGATCCTCGCCGGGAAGGCGGACGTGGTGTTTGGCTCGCGCTTCATCGGCTCCGGCGCGCACCGGGTGTTGTATTACTGGCACTCGGTCGGCAACCGCGTGCTCACCACCCTGTCCAACATGGTCACGAACTTGAACCTCACGGACATGGAAGCCTGCTACAAAGTGTTTCGGCGCGAGGTGATTCAAGAATTCACAATCGAAGAAAACCGGTTCGGTTTCGAGCCGGAAATCACCGCCAAGGTGGCCCGGGCTAAAATGCGCATCTACGAGGTGGCCATCTCCTATTACGGCCGCACTTATGCCGAGGGAAAGAAAATTGGCTGGCGCGATGGTTTTCGCGCATTAGTCTGCATTTTTAAATACAATTTCCTTTAAAACATAAAATACCGGCCGCGTTCTTTTGAGATTAAGCAATCCGGCCGGGTATAAACAGCTTCGCTGGTCACCCGGCGCATCTTCCTGCTGGTCTTGAATCATAAGTTTGTCCTAGCAGTCACTGGCGACTGGAAAGTCGCCAGAACCCGCAGACTGGAAAGCCTGCGCCACTACCAAGGCCGCAGTCAGTCGAGGACCGTGTGCCAGATGCACCTGCGGGGTTCTGCTTTTCGGCTTCCGCTTTCCCTTTTTCCCATTTATCTTCCCGGACTTAACAGATTGAATTGAGACGATGACGAATCCCAATGCCGCCCTCCGGTTGCTGATTGT
>JAJXXI010000287.1 GCA_021781185.1 bacterium | reverse complement strand
GCAGCGACTGCAGACCGCCATTCGTCACGATGGATTCGCTCCAGGCCAGACCGGGAAGAATGGGCAGATTGTAAGTCAGATCCGCCACGCCACTGCCACCAGCACCGGCAGTAAACACAAAATTGGAGCAGGTGATCACATCGAAGTGATCACCCAGCGACGGAATGAAACCGTTGATCAGTTTCAACCTGATGCTGCTCGCCGGAACATACTGCAAATCCAGAGTGACGGTGCCGTTAACTTTCAGCCAGGAATAACCATTGGCAACAGCTCCTTGATTTAATCCGCCCAGGTTAAAGGACAGGGAAGGTGTATTGTCGAGTTCCTTTAAAGTTGAGTTGATCAACAAGGTTCCGGTTCCATTTCTGGGACCAGGACTGATGGTGGGTGCCCCGTTGACGTATGACATTTCCGTAGGAGCATCACTAAGGTTGCCTGTTCCGGTCACGGTCCCTCCTTGAACGGCAGTATACCATCCAAAAGCACCTGCGCCGGACGTATCATTGTGAACCTCCAGGTTGCCTTGTATGACACCGACGCCAAATTGGCTATAAGGCAGCGGACTGCCGTCCCCCACCACCGCCAAGCCGGAGGGATTTCCCCAAATCGCAAGCTGCCCGCTGACTCCGTTTTGCACATTGGTAATGTTAAACGTGACGCCGCTGTCAATGAACACGCCAATGTAGTTGTTGGCATCGTTAAAATTGAACTTAAATCCATTCAAGTTCAGGGTGAAATCCGTATGAACATAAATACTGGGATTGGCATCAAGCGCACTGGGTCCGCAGTCCACCTCGGCTTCCGGTGTCAAAGTTCCCGGAGTGCCGGAAAAAGCCATTGAAGATTGCCCATCCCAATATTGGTCAGCGCTGCCGTTCCACCAGTTTGGCCCGGTCCAGACCGCCCCGCTGCCACCCAGCGCGGTGCCGCCGGTAAGATTGGGATCGTAATATAAAATATGCTGCTGCGCCTGCGCCATAGTCGGTCCCAGCACGGCCAAACCTGATAGCAGGACAACCCGGAATGCCGGGCCACATTTTCTTAAGAAGACGATTGGGAGTTTCATAGGTTTATGCTTTGAATGATTTTGTTTTTAGGGGCAAGCCGGTCAGAGTTCGTTGATGCACTGATATTTTTGAGCCATTTAATTTCTTTCACATTGTGCTTAACTGACTTTATCAGGCGGACAAAAATCTGAAACTACCATGTTGCGCACAATATGTATTGCTTTGCGTCATTCAGTTGAAAGCTGTTTGTGATCTTTCCATCCGGTTATTTTTCCTGTTATGCGCGGGTGAATTTACGTCGGTATTCTTTGGGCGTTAAACCGACCGAATGCTGGAAGCAGCGATAAAGGTTATTGGGCCGGCTAAAACCGGTCAGGGAGGAGATTTCATTTACCTTCAAGCACGTGGTCGCCAGTAAATCTTGCACTTTCTGCAATCGCACCAGCAGGATCTCTTCACTTACCGTGCGATTCAGATCGTGACGAAAGGCTTTCTCAATCTGCCGCCGAGACAATCCGCTGGCAGTTACAATATCATCCACGCCGAGCAGCGGATTGGCGAACTGATCGGCGATGTAACGCAGTGCGCGCGCCACGGGCAGGTTATCCACCGCGACAATGTCGGTGCTGCGCCGAGTAACCAGCCCTTTGGGACGGATGCGAATCACTTCCGTCGGGGCTTTGCCGCCCCGCATCAACCGGTCCAGCAGGGCCGCCGCCCGATAGGCCATGCCCTCGAGGTCATGACAAACGCTCGAAAGCGGCACCCGCAGGCACTCACAAAGGATGGCATCGTTGTCCACTCCCAAAACCGCCACTGATTCCGGCACCAGCAACCGGCTTTCTTCGCAGGCGTTGATAATGTCCGCCGCCACGCAATCATTGTAACCGAATACAGCCAGCGGCTTGGGCAGGCGTTGCAGGTCGCGCATCAGCAATTTACGGCGACGGGTCCAATTAACCGTCCCGCCAGCCGTGCCCGGTAAATCCGCCGGCGGCAAGATATGGCAGGTGAATTTCTCCCGGGCCAGCCGGTTGGCAAAACCACGATAGCGTTCGCCGTTCACAGTATCATCCATCAATGGCGCCCACGCGTAATGCCGGAAACGTCGTTCCAAAAAATGCTCCGCCGCCAACCGACCTATCATCTCATTGTCACCCTCAACCCGGGGCAGGCTGATGTCATTGCGAACCATGGATATCTCGACCACCGGCACACCCATGGAGAGTAGAAACTCCGCCAGATCATCGCGATAGCCGATGAACGAGATGACTCCGTCACCACGCCAGCCGATGGGAATCTTGGCGGTATAAATCATATCCGTCACCAAATGCCAGCGATGCTCGCGGGCATAACGGGCCACGCCCTTGAAAAAGCCGTGATGGGCGTCGGTCAAGGCGAGCAATACGGTCTTGTCAGCCTTCATGGTTCTCGTCTGCCGAAAAAAACCAATTCGGTGTTTTCAGTGTTCAGTCATCGTGGGGAGGTTTGATTTTTTCTAGTTTTGCGCGCCACGCCGCCGGCAAAATATTCAGATAGGCGGGTTCAATGCCGGACTCTTTAATGATGGCCCGAGCACCCGGCGGCCAGTCGGCATTGGTGCAGACGGTATAATTGGTGAAGACGCAATCCGGCGCAGTGACGTCCCATTTTGGCTTGGTAATGAAATAACCTTCGATGACAATGGAATGCTTGCGCCCGTAGTCCACGGCAAAATGTGCGTTGGTGTAAGGTGAGGCGATTACGTTATCCCGACAGATCATGTGGGCCGAGCCTTCGTCGGTGTAAATGGCCTGTTCGGAATTGCGGACGTAGTTGCGCTCAATGACCGTGCCGGGCTGATCCCCCAAAGTGTAGATGCCGCCGCCGTCATGGAGGATCAGGACAGTGTTTTCCACGCGATTGTTCCGCACCACGTTGTCCCGGCAAACTCCAGTCGGTTTACCGGGAAAAACGGAGGGGCGATTTCCTTTGCCCCAAAGCGGATTATTGGCCACCGGCGAACCGTCAAAGTCGCACCAACCCCAGCCAAGGTTGATGCCTGAATAAGGCGCGTTGGGAATCCAGTTATGCTCGATGCGCACATCCTGGCCGAAGAAAACCGTGATGATGGTGTGACCTTTGAACAAGGCGGCATCGTCTGGCAAAAAATTGTCCGCGATCTCCACCCGGCGCGGCGCGGCCTCGGTTCCAGCCGGAAATTTTTCATGCTGGATGCCGGCCCCGGTCGGATATTTCAGATCAGACGTGTCGTTCTCATATACATGCTGCGGGTGCCCCAAGGTGATGGCGCTGCCGCCGCAATCGCTGATAACATTGCCGATGATCTTGGTGTCGCGAATGTCATTTCCCATCACTACGCCGTCGCAGCCGGTGTGTTTGATGACATTGCGGATCAGTTCGACGCCCTCGACGGCATTTGCGGTGATCGCCCCCGGACACGTATCGTAGGCGCGATATACATCCAGATGCCAGTTGGCGTTGGCAAAGGCTGTCAGCACCGTGGCTGTCTGGACCGTCGCTTTGCCCACGGAACCGGCGACGTTCAAGAGATTGTAATCGGTGCATTCAAAGGTCAGCCCTTCAAACGTCAGATTGCGCACCGGTTGCTTCAATGCGCGGCCCTGCAGGGAAATAAGCGTTTCCGTTTCCGGTGCCACCACCCGGGCGGTCGTCATATCCTCGCCGGGGCGCGGAATGTAATAAAGGGTTTGCGCCTGTTGATCGAAATAGAATTCACCGGGCTGCTCAAGGAGTTCAAAGGCGTTCAGCACAATGTGTTCGGTGTCGAGCGTCAGACCGGCATTCCAGCCAATTTGCTGGGCCATCGCTCCATAGGGCTGCTGAAATTTAAATACATAGTGGTTGCTCTCCGTGGCGATGGCGCGGACACCGACAAAATTATCATTGAAGGTGGTCCGGTTTTCGATTTCGACATTCTGAGGATTCCGCGTAATCGCGGGAAGGTTGGTGAGATCATACAAAACACCATCAGCCGCCTGACCGCTTTGCCAGGCCCAGGACGCCTGGCCGGCTTTCACCACATAGTCACCCCAGCCGCCCCGGGCTTTGACTTTACGGCTGGTCATCACCGCGCGCTGATCGTTCACATACAGGGCGCGTAATTTGTGATTCCGATCCAGGTGCGCCTGCCAAATGTCACCCCGGTAATGACTCCAGCCAGTGACCACCACGCCTCCGGTGAAGACCGGAATCTCGCCTTTGGCGGCACGATAGATGATCCGGTGCGAATCCTTGCCGGAATCCTCGGGACCAAAGACGATGGTTTTGGCCACCGGATAAACGCCGCCACGGATATAGACCACAATGTCGCCCGTCATTTGAGGTATAACTCGGCGCACCGCGTCCCGGGCTTTCTCCAGGGTCTTGAAGGGAGATTGTTTAGCGCCAGTGCCGCTGATATCGGAGCCATCGGGCGAGACAAAATACTCGTGACTGACAGATGCTTTCCCCGCTTCTGCCGCAGCCTGATTCAAACTCACGAGCGCGAGCACGAGCAGGCAAAGCTTTCCAGTTATATTTGCAAGGGTTTGGGAGTTTACAGTTTTCATGTTGAAGTTGCAGTGTTTGGCCCGGAAGGATGCAGCTTGAGTTCCAGTCCGGAGTAATTCACTTCGGTTTCCTTCCGGCCTTCTTCGGAGATAAAAATGAGACGCCATTGCCGTGATTTAACCATGCCGGCGAATTCGCCAGCGCGGGCTGAAATCACCAGTTCATTTCGAGCTTCAAACCAGGCAAGCTTGATGAAGGAATAAGCGCCGTTCTCGTAGCAGTAAGAATCGCCTGCATCCTCATACAAGTAAAATTCCGCATCGGTCCCGCAATAAATGCGGATTTCATAAGGGGCCGCGGGCATTTCGTCCACATATTGCATTACCGGCGACATCGGGACGATGGATCCGGCAGGCACAAACACGGGAATGATTTCCAGCGGCGCGGCGGCCGGGATTGTCTGGCCGCCAACAAGCATTGCTTCCGTCCAGAAATCATACCACGCGCAAGGTCGGGGAAGATAGATTGGACGTGATCTGGACACCTCGCCCATCGGCACGGAATCGCGCTGGTAATACATGGGCTTGGTGACCGGACAAACCATCAACGCTGGACCGAAGAAAAATTGATCCGTCAGGTTGTGCGTGGCGATATCGTCGGGAAAAACCAGCGCCACCGCCCTCACCATGCTGGAACCGCGTAAAGTGACCTGCGCGGCGAGCGAGTAAATGTAAGGCAGGAGCCGATAGCGAAGCTTGATGAACTTCGCGATGGCATCATAGAAAGGATTGCCCACGTCGCCAAAGCGCCAGATTTCACGGGGCGCATCCGTGCCGTGGGAGCGGAACATGGGGAGGAACGCGGCATATTGCAGCCAGCGTGTGTAAAGTTCCCAGTAACCGAGATCAGTGCAGCCGGTATCAAGTGGATCGGGTTCCAAGGCGTCCATTGCTGCCAGTCCACGACAACCGGCTGCATAGTCCCCGCGCCAGAACCACAATGAAGAATCGTTCCTGATGAAAAATCCGCCAATGTCCACAGTCCAGTAAGGCTCGCCGGTGGCGCAGAAATTAACGCCTTCTGGAATGGAACGCCGGAGGGTTTCCCAAGTGGCGCAAACATCCCCCGACCAGGTCACCGTCGCATAACGATGTTGTCCCGCATACGCCGAGCGCGTCAAATTGAGCACCCGTTTCCGATGCGTGGCCTGACGCTGCCCTTCATAAATCCCGCGCGAATGCAACAGGGAATACAGGTTGATTTCTCCGGCATCTAGATACTGTTTGGACTGGCTAGTGTTGAGGAGGACGCGTTGGTGTGGTTCAGGCTTCACGGCCCCGGACCAGTCGGCTTCAAATGGCTCCGTGCAATCACACCACCAGGCATCCACGCCCTGCACAAACAATGCCTGCCGGGCCTGCTCCCAGTAGGCATGCCGCGCCGCTTCCTGGAAGGCATCGTAGGTGGCTTGATTTCCCAACATCATTCCCTGCTCGCGCAGCTCAATTTGATCAGGGCAATCGCCGGTCATGATCGGCCAGATGGACACCATCAATCTGGCGCCCAGTTGATGCAGTTTTTC
>JAJXXI010000561.1 GCA_021781185.1 bacterium | reverse complement strand
GGATAGTCATACGGGCAGAGAGTTTATCAGAGCGCTTCCGCGCTCACTCTCTGCCCTCATGTTTTCTTATGATGCCAGTCCGGCAAAAACTATGACGCCAATTAAATCGGTAACAACTTGAACTGGTTGGAATAAAATGGGGAATGAAACGCGATGCCGCTCAAGCCAACGCTGCACTCGGGGATGTTTTATGCGTGCCGTCGTTGTCCATCACGACATGCAGCTTGAGATGGTCCGGAAATTCATCGTCCACCGATGAAGGCGGGTTTCAAATGAAACCCGCCTTCAGTCTTTCAAAACCCTTCGGAGTTTTACGGCTGCCGCAGCAAATAGAACTCAGCGGCATTGGTCGCCGGATTCAGGTCGCTGAACTGGTATTGGCCCGAGCCCGCCGGGCTTTCAACTGCGGTGCCGACCACCGGCCAGGTGCTGACCGGCGCGGTGATGTTGTTGGTCGCCAGCACCGAGAAGCTCAAGCCCGTGGCGTTGGTGAAAGCAAATCTCAACTGGCCATTGCCGCCCATCGAAACGCCGCTCAAAATGGCTGACGGGACATTGGCCAGCGTCTGAACCACCGAGGCATCGCTGTAACCTGTCGCGCTGACGACAATGGTTTTTGCGCCGGGAGTCGTCAGCAGTCCGCTTGATTGAGCCGGAGTGAAAGCAATCGCGCCGGCCTGAATTGTGTAGGCCGCCGGCAGCAGCGTGGTGCCGTTCACCGTGACGCCGGTGATGGCGGAGCGCCAGCCAGAATCGTCCGGAGTGGTTGCAATGCTGAACGGACTGCCGACAACGGCTCCCGTCTGGGCGGTAAGAACCGGCGGTGGAATGAGCGCAGCCGCATAAGCCGTCGGCACAGGCACAAACGTGATGCCCATGACGGTGGCACCCTTGGGTGCGGTGTAAATGGTATTGGTGGAGATGATGTTGATCGAACTCTTGAGGCTCGAATCCGTCACCCGGACAATGCTGTTTCCGTCCTTGCTGCCGTTGGCGTAATACAGATAGACGCCTCCGCTGCCGTTGGTGGTGGCGAACAGCGTGTTGCCGTTGTCCGAGTTCGTCCAGGAGCCGATGGCATTCCATGAATCGTCTGGATTCCGGGAGAATTTGTTGATGACGACGCTCGCCCCGTCCGCTCCGGCACTGTTATCCAGGATGTAGAGGATGGCGAAGGAAGCCGGCTCGTGAGTCCCATTGGTGGAAATCATGTAGAAATCCGCGGCATTGCCATCCGTCGGTGGCGTGGCCGACGTGGTGTTCCACGGCCCATCATAGCCTGAATTGTAATAATCCAATTGTCCGACCGTGCCGTTGTTGAACTGGAAGACGGCCGGGCTGGGAACGTAAGCCACGACCTTTTGCGTCAGCGACCAGGCACTGCCGCCAAATGACCGGACGCAATAGGTGTTTTGCTCATAAACATTGTCGCTGGCACCGTTGCCGCTGTCATAGACGAATAATCCGCCCTTGTCATCAATCAGGAAATCCACATTGTCCGGGCTGCACGCCGCGCGAACCGCGCTGCCGCCGTATGAGGTAGAAACATACCGGCCCGTCTTGGTAAACTTGTTGGTGTAGTTCATCGTTCCCACTGCGCGATTCAGGTTGAAGGTTTCGTCCGCCGTCGCCGAACTGTCATCGTCAAACGCGCCGAAGACCAGGAAGGTGCCGTCATCACTGAGCGCCAAATGGCCGGCGCCACCGCCGCCCATCCGCAAGGCATTCGTGCCTGTGGCGGTGATGGGGTTGATGTTGACGGGGGTGGTCTGGCCCGCAACGGAAGGCTTGATTTCAATCATGCTGAAGGTGGAGTTGGCTGCGGTCGTATCCACCTGAATGGCCGCCAAATCCCCCTGGGTGAACTGGCTGGGCGGCGCACCAATGGTGAAACTGGTTGAATTGGTCTCCGCGATCGGGCCGCCCGAGATGGCGAAGTGGATGGCCGCATTGGAAACCGCCGAAGATCCGATGACCGTGGCGGTCAAATCCGTAAAGGTGCAAGAGCCGTTAACAATCGGCTGAACGGTGGAGCCGCCCAAGGTCCAGGTCGCCGGCGAATTGCTCACCGAGGCCGTGACGACCATGCTGGAATAGGGGTTCGTGGTGCCATTGCCGTATTGGTCCGTCACGGTGAAAGTCGGGTTGACGGTCAGCGTGCCGCCGCTGGCCGATGGGCCGGCGGGCTGGGTGTAAGACAGTTTCGTGGCCACGCCGGTGGCGACGAACTGCGTGATCTTGGCGGAAGTATAATTGGTGGCGTAGATGACGATATGATCATAGCCGGCCACGGTCAACGCTGCGGCGGTCTTGGACGGCGTATAGACGATATTGCTTTCCGTCACGACATAGGCGGTGGCCGGCAGCCGCACGCCGTTGACATAGATGCCACTGATGTTCGTGTGCCAGCCCAGGTCGTTGTCGGCGAGGCTCTCGCTAAACGTGTTGGTGAACGGATCGTCCACCGTGGCCCCGGTGGCGCTGGTCAGCACGGGGGCCACCTGCCCGTTAAACTGGCCGTTGACCGCGATATTGTCTATGCGGCCGTTGCCGGAATTGTTGTTATACGGCTGGTGCAAAAAGTTCACGCAGGCACCATTCTGCGCGGCATTCACGATGCGGAAGCCGAACAACGGATTGTTGGCGACGCCGGGCACGCCGGTGAAATCAACGCTGCAGTAATTATAAAAAAGCGAACCAATGGTGTTGTCAATGAACGTGCCGTTCACAATGTCGGGACTGTAGCCTTCCGACTCGGACGCATACGCGGGCGTGTTGGTCTGGATGAGCGCGGGATAGGAACTGCAGGCCAGATTGGCCACATTGGTCGTCACCCAGCCGTCCGTGGTGTAAAGCACGCACATGCGCGCCTCGCCCTGGCTCGTGAAATAAATATCGAAGGTCACAAGGATGTTCGTGTAATTGGCCGTGCTCACATCAAACTCGGCACCCTGGCTGCCGATGGGCTGCGTGGAAAGCCAGCCATTGCCCGGCTGCCCCCGCAGACGCCAAACGATCAAGCCAGCCGCGCCGGATGAACTGTAAGGCCCGGTTTTCATGGTGGTCAAATCTGCGTCGTTGGTGCTGAAACCTCCCGAAAAAGTGTCTGAATACAAAGGGGCGTCCGATGTGCCAAACCCAATGGCCGCCGCAGTCGCGGTGTTGTTGGCGATGGCGGGAGTCGGATTGTTGGCGACATCCAACTGTTTTTTGGCAGGCGCAACATATTGATCATCGAATATCCAATCCGCCACCGTGTCGAAGGAAACGCCCTGGATGGAAACATTGTCCAGCGTCCAGTCGCCCTGATTGGCGCTGTTATAGATGGCACCCGTCGTGTCGAGGCAGTTCGTGCCCTTGGCGGCATTCACAATGCGGACGGCAAAAGCCGGATCGTTGGCCACGCCCGGCACGCCACTCAAATCCACCGTCACCCCGTTGTTCCAGCCGGCGGCGTTGCGGTTCGTGAGGATCAGGTAAGTGCCGACCGCAATCCCATTGGTGGTGTTGGTATTGGTGGCGAGGATGCCCGCCGTTCCCGCCGAGGTGATGCTCGCGTTCTGCCACAAAACACCGTCCTGCGAATACTGCACCAGCAAGGCGGCTTCCGACTTCGGCTGGGCATAAACATCAAAGGAAACCTGAATCTGGTAATAACCCAGCGTGCTGACGCCGAACTTCGCGCCCTGCGAACCGACGGACGCATTGGTATTCCAGCCGACGGACGAACCGCCGGTGTTGCCCACGCTCCAAGCATTCGCGCCTCCCGTGGAACTGCCAGATTGCGACCCCACGATCGGGCTGCTGCTCCCGCCGAAGCCTAGGACCGCCGCCGAGCCGGAACCGGCCGAGGGCGACGGGCTGGTGCTCACGCCGGTGGCCAGGTTGTCAAAATTCCAAGTGGCGAGGGTCGTGGCGGCTTGCGCCCCGGATAGCATGGCCGCCAGCATTGATGCGAGGCAGGCCAGGTTTTTTAGTTTCATTTTCTTTGGTTGTTGTGTGATTTGTTTGGTTGAGAGAGACAGCACTCCTCTGGGTGCTCCGACGATTATTCATGGTCGGGTTACAAACGAAGGACGGTCGCATGACAATTCAGTGACTTTCGGTGCTGGCGGGCACTCAAAACCGTCAGGTTCCTCGACCTTGGTAATGGGTAAAAGGACAAAGAGGGAACGCTCAGCATTCAACGCTGAACCATGAATGAAGGTTACTGGCCAATCCCGTCCGCGCCGACAAAGATGCCCTGTTCCGCCGTAGTCTCATGTCGCCGCCCGCATCTCCTTTTGGGCGTTGAAGGTTCGATGTTACGTTGCTTTCTGACGGCAACGAAATACCCGCAAGCCACATCGAAGTGACCCGGCTTTGATTCAGGCTGCCGTTCAACGTATCCGTCGTCGCCCGGACGCGGGCCGCTTTTCGCTCAATCGTAACCTTCCAGCCATCCGCTTGTAACAGGTCTGGCTCATTGTATCCCCACAGGAAGGCTGCAAATTTCCATTCAAACAACCATGAATGCCAGAAGAGTCGAAACTAAACATAACAACGCGAGGACAGGGTTCACGTTAATTGAACTGCTGGTGGTCATCGCCATCATCGCCATTCTTGCGGCAATGCTTCTGCCCGCCCTTTCCAAGGCCAAGTCCCGGGCGCAACAGGCGGTCTGCTTGAGCAATTTGAAACAGTGGGGCCTGGCCGACACGTTGTATCTGGACGATAACAACCAGTCATTCCCATTTGCAAAATATGAGCCTGCCAGATTATTCAATCCTGCCGATGAAGACACTCCGGTATGGAGCCACATGTATCCTTACCATACAGCCAATCAGGGTGATGATGCCTGGTTCAACGCCCTGCCTTCTTATGTTGGCAACAAGCCTTTGTATGTGTGGGCCACCTATTCAAATAAAAAACAATTCAATGACACCTATGATTTCGGCCGGACCATTTTCATCTGCCCAACCGCCCACTCGCAAGGCATTAATCCCAATGACCAAGGTGTGGATAATGGGTATATGGTGGAAGGCCAGCGCCCGCTGTTCTCCTATGGCATGAACTCCAAAGCCACAGCCAACGAGAGCCTCAGTTCGATTGACCGGCTTCCTTGCAAAAGCTCGTTGGTGGCTCATCCTTCCGCCTTTGTGCTTTTTTCCGATGTCCGCAATCGCTCCGACGAAAAGCCCTATTACGGCACTGAAGCCAATGTTCTCGCCACGCCGCAAAGTTACGCCTCGCGCTTCTCCTCACGGCACAATCAAGGCGGGCAGATCACCTTCAGCGACGGCCATGCCGCCTTCTTTAAATACAACTATGTCGTGTCAGATGGCACCGCCATCGTGCCCAGCGGTCCGACCGCCGGCCAGACGGTTCTGGCCGGCAAAGACCCCGGTCGCCCGGACATCAACTGGGATTGCGAAGGAAACCCGGTTTTCAATTGATATTCTGACAATCCACCTCCCTGTATTTGCTTTATGAAAAAACACATTCATTCCCTCCTCTGTGCATTCAACGCCGGCCTGGCAGCGCTTCTGTTCGTGGTGTCTCCTTTACGGGCCGACGACATGATGGCAGCGCCAACCTCCTCGGCTCAAACCCTCAAGTTGCATTATCTCGACCCGGATGCGATTTCAGCCGCCAGCGTGCTGGCCCCGCCGCCGCTCGCGGATTCAGCCGAGCAGGCCGCCGATCTGGATGAGGTCAGGGCCGTCCATCACGCCGCCACCAGCAACGACATCGCGGTCGCCGATTCACAAAAGAAGTTCAACATGTTCACCTTCACGCCCGCCATCGGCGCGTTTTTCCAACCCGGGAAATTTCCCGTCACCGAGGCGTTCATGCACAAGGTGCAGAAAGACGCGGAAACCATCACCGACACCGGCAAGAATTTTTTCAAGCGTCCACGCCCCTATGTCACCGACCCCAGCCTGGCAAACGGCAAGCTGGAAAAATCCTTCAGCTATCCCAGCGGACATTCCACCGAATCCATGGTGCTGGCGCTGGTCCTGGCTGAATTATTCCCCGAACAGCAAGACGCCATCATCGCCGAAGCGCGCAGCATCGGGTGGCACCGGGTGGAAATCGCCCGTCACTATCCGACCGACATCTAC
>JAJXXI010000168.1 GCA_021781185.1 bacterium | reverse complement strand
GATGTGCTGAATGGAAAACTGGCCTCGGCGGTCGCGGAGAGCGGCGTCCATTTGCTCACCCTGCTGGACGCAACGGGCAATCTCTCGAACCGCCACGCCAATTTGATTCTCCTGATTCTGGAAAACCTGGTTCACAATGCGCTCAAAGTCACGCCGCGTGGAAGTCGTGTCTGTGTTTATTTCGCCGGGGAGGAAAACAGTATCTGTTGCCGGGTGGCGGATCAGGGGACAGGCATTCCCGCGCCCGTGATACCGCGTCTTTTCATCCCGTGCCATTCCACGCTTGGCGGCAGCGGGCTCGGCCTGGCCATCAGCAAGCAGCTCGCCAATCAGTTGGACGCCGGCCTTGAATTGAAAACCAATTCCCCATCCGGCTGCGTATTTGAATTAAGCCTGCCTCACCGCCTGTTTGCAGAGGGGAAACCAGAAACAGTGGATTTGAAATCAAGCCCGGCAAAAACAAACCAGGAAAACGAGGTGTCTTATGTGTGAAAAACCTGTTCTTAAAATACCGGTGTCGAAAAAGGGCACGGTCAGATTTGAGATTCATTTGAACTTGACTGCTTCCGCCGAAGCCGAAAGCGAATCCCCACAGGATGGCCGAATGACTTGTCCGGTCCCCGGTCAGGTGCCGGGCGGACTGAGGTTCTTCCGAAGCCTGAGACAATTCGGCAATCTCATTGTCCTGACCGCATTTGTTTTACTCACCGGTCACGCCGCTGCCGTCAACATTCCGCCGCTTTGGCGATGGTCAAACCCCTCACCTCACGGAGCCAACATTGTGGATCAGGCCGCTAATGAAGCTCTGACCGTGCAAGTCGGCGAGCGCGGTCAGATTTATTTGAGCGACGATTGGCAGGTGTGGTCGCCACGCGACACTTACACCACGGCGGCGCTGCGGGGCGTCACGTTTTTCAACGGCCGGCTGGTCATCACCGGCGAGGCAGGAACGGTCATGTTTGCCGATGATCCGTGGAATTTTCACGGCTTGGCGTTGGGCACTTCGGACTGGCTTGAAAGCGTGGCGGCATCGTCCAGTCTCCTCGTGGCTGTCGGCGACAACGCGGCGATCTACACCAGCACCAACGCCGTCAACTGGCAGCGCGTGGGCGGGCTGCAATTCACCAAATGGCTGCGCAGCGTGGCGTATGGGGGCAACAGTTTCGTCGCGGTGGGTGAAGATGGCTTGATCATCACCAGCGGCAGCGGCACCAATTGGCAGACCAAGCCCACGATCACCACAAACAATCTGAACCGGGTGTCGTGGATGGGGGATCATTTCCTGGCCGTGGGTGATGGCGGCACGATGCTGACCAGTTCCAATGGCGGCAACTGGTCCGTTGCAGCCTCTGGCGCAACCAACCACCTGTATGGCGCGGCCGGGGCGAAAGACTCGCACGTTGCGGACGGCAATCTCGAAGTCCGTCTTTCTGAGAACGGCAGCGCTTGGGCGAGCCAGTTGCCCGCCACGCTGACAGCCCCCGCACCGGAATGGACCTATTACTCCGCTCTCTACTACGGCAACTTTTACCTGTTGTCCGGGCGCACGGGCCTGAACGTCGAAGGCGTGAGAACCAACGGCGGCGTGCAGTGGCAACCGGCCTCGGACTCCGTGCGCTCCTGGCTCTGGTCCGTAACGCGGACACCGACCCATTATCTGGCGGTGGGCGATTGCGGAACGATTCTCAGCAGTCCCAATGGCGTGGATTGGGATATGGAACTGATGCCATCTGCGGTCACGAACTCGGTTTTGCTTGGCGTCGGCGGCAGTTCGAATCTCCTCCTGGCCGTTGGCACGCAGGGCACGATTCTTTGGGGGACGAACGTGTTTCTTTGGAATGAACTTTCACCACGGCCAACTGTGAACGATCTCCAGGGCGTCTGCTACGACGGCTCACAATTTATCCTGACGGGCGGCAACGGGACGATTCTAACCAGCCCGGATGGCACGAACTGGACCAGTCGGACCACGCCAACAAGCGCTTTTTTGATGAGCGTGGCCGCCTTTCCGGGCGGACTCGTCTCCGTGGGCGAGAACGGCGTCATTCTCACCAGCAGCAACCACGGCTCGAACTGGACCGCCAGCGTTTCCGGCACGACCAACTGGCTGAGCCAAGTGCGCTGGCTGAATGATCGTCTGGTTGCCGTCGGCCAGAACGGCTGTCTTTTGACCAGCACCGATGGAACACAATGGCAACCCAATGCGAGCGGCACCACCGCGTGGCTCAACGCGGCGGACTTCGTCGAGGACGCCTGGTTCGTTGTCGGCAACCAGGGCACGGTGCTGGGCAGCCCGGACGCGACCAATTGGGTCAATTACGGCACGCTCACGAAGAAATCGCTTTATGGCATTTCCATTTACAACGGGCAGCTTGTGACGGTGGGCAGTGAAGGTGTGATCCTGCGCAGTCAGTTGGTTCCAGACCCGACGCCCATCCGCGTGGCGAGCTTCAACCGCGCCTCGGGAATGAACGTCTTTCTCTTCACCGGCGCAACCGACCAGCAGTTTCGCCTGCAGTCCAGCGACGATCTGCTGACGTGGACAGACGGTGCGCTCCTTGAATTCCTCGACAGCTCAGGCACGTTGCTTTATGTGGAGGACAACGGCCCGAATTCGCCGCCCAATCAGTTCTACCGTGCAAATCGTCTGCGTTGAGCGGCGCGGCGCAGCGCTTGCCCCGGCGGTCCCAACTCACGCACGAACCCTGGTTTGCTGGTTGAGCCCGGAGGAGTGCCGAAGAACCGGACCAGCAACATAGAAATCCGACCAGCGCCCAGGCCCGACTCGCAACAGTCCCAAGGCCACCAATTCCTCCGGAATCAAGCCCTGCAATCGCAGAAATTCTCCGGGCAGGCTGCCAGCCCCAAGCCGCAGCCATTGCTGAAGCGACTCCTCGCAGGTCACCCTTGCGGCTGGGTTTGAATTCGCGGTGCTCATAACTGGTTTATGACCGCCGATCGTTTTGGTTTCCGTCATGGATGGGCGGCATTCAATTTGCCGCCCGTCTGCCAGTTCTCATGCACAGCCCATGCCAGCGAAGCTGGGCGTGAGAAAATGCTTGTAAACTAAGGAAACCCGGCTCAAATCATCTGCTGCCGGCAAAATCCCTCATTCAGAATTGGGAAACAGTTCCCACTATTTCCCAATTCTGCAGCCCCGCATTGGTCTCTATTGCCCAGCCTGCGACGGGAAAAATCTGAAGCAGTCCGGCGTCAACCGTGCCGGATGGAAACAGCATCGAACCCTTGAAATTCTTACCCTTTACCGAACCGTGTTGCGCAGCATGGCCGAATCATACGCCCTTTCATCCACTTCCCGGCATCGGCTTGAGGGTCACCTGAAAACAGGTCCAGCCTGGCCGGTTTTCCGTCAACTGCAATTCCCCGCCGTGCGCATTCACAATTTCCCGGGCGAGACTCAGGCCAAGCCCGATTCCTTCCACGGGCGGGCTGCTGGACAAGGCAACGCGATAGAATCGTTCAAACACTTTCCCTTCGTCACCCGGTGGAATGCCCGGCCCGGTGTTGCCGATGGTTAATACCGTTTTGTGGTCCGCCGGGTTCGCCTGAATGGAGATTTTGCCGTCCGGCTCGTTATATTTGATCGCGTTGCTGATGAGGTTGAACAGCGCGGTGTGCAGCAACGCCCGGTCGGCTTCCACCCGCAATTGCGGCGGCAACTGCACGTCAAATCGCAGGCGCAAATCCGTGGCCAGCACGCGCGCATCCTCGATCATGGCGTCCAGTTCCGCGCTCAAATCCAAGGTTTCGAGCGCGAGCTTGAGCTGCCCCGTGTCGGCCTGTGCCAGCAGCAGGAGGCTGCGGGTGATGGTCTTGAGCCGCTGGGTTTCTTCCAGAAGATTGCTGAACAACTGCTGCTCCGCCGAACCAGGCGCGGCGGATTGCAGCGCGTTTTCCAGTTCGCCCTGCATGATGGCGAGCGGCGTCTTCAGTTCGTGCGAGGCGTCGGCACTGAAGCGGGTCGCCTGCCGGAAGCTGGTTTCCAGCCGGTCCATCATCCGGTTCAAGACCTGGATCAACCGCGTCACTTCCGGATCTTCGCTCGATTTGGAGATACGCTGGTCCAGCCCGCGCGCGGTGACGTGTTCGGCGGTGTCGGCAATGGATTTCAGCGGACGCAACGCCCGCCCGGCCACCACCCAGCCGCCCAGCCCGACGAGAAACAACGCCACCGGCAAGGTCAGCACAAACGCGTTGCGCACACGGTTCAACTCCTGCTCCACCTCCTGCTGGTTCAGACCGATGACCAAAGTCACGTCGTCGCTGCCCAGCACACCGAAGCGCCAGGCTGAAGTTGCCGTTTGAACCGTGAAAAATTTTGGCGGCTTCGTGAACAGAACCTCCGGCGGCGGACCACCCCGTCCCATGCCGTAACCGTGCCCCATGCCGCCCATGCCAGAGCCGCGCGGGCCACTGATTGGTCGGGGGACAGCGGAATTTGTTCCTTCACTGGCTGGCGGCGGATTTGACGCATTCGGTTCCAGCGTCAGGTCAAGTTTTCCCGGATCAATGCCGCTTGGCCAGTGCTGTGACACATAGAGAGTGCGGCCTTTGGCGTCCAGCAGGCGAAGAATGATGTGATTCGTGAAGTCCTCGCCAAAGGTGAATTCGAGCGAACTGCTCAGCCGCTCGTAATTGCCGTAGCCGGCGAACAGACCCGGATGACGCGAAGCCAGCGTGCGGATTTCGCGGTCCACCGCCTGGAGGCGCAGGTCATGGATCAGCACCCACATCACCACCCCGAAGGCCGCCAGCACCACGCCGGAAATGCCCGCCGAGAGCAGGGCGATCTTCAGGCGCGAAGGGAGCGGTTTCATGCGTCCGCCTTGATGCAATAGCCCACCCCGCGAATCGTCTCGATCAGCTTGTGCTGGGCGTCATCGTCCACTTTTTTGCGCAGGCGCTGGATGTAAACGTCCACGAGATTCGTGTCCGGATCAAAATTATAGTCCCACACCCGTTCACAAATCTCGACCCGGGTCAGCACGCGGCCCGGCGAACGCATCAGATGTTCGAGCAGGGAAAATTCCCGCGCCGTCAGCTCGATGGCGCCTTCACCGCGCGTCACCTTCCGCGTGAGCAAATTCATCTTCAGGTCGGCGACGGCCAGAATGCTTTGGCTCACGCCCGCCGCACGGCGGGTCACGGCGTGAATACGGGCGATCAATTCCTCAATGTGAAACGGCTTGGTCAGGTAATCATCCGCACCGAGGTTCAATCCTTCCAGCCGCTCGTTGAGTTCGCTGCGCGCCGTGAGAAGGATGACCGGCAGCGAGATTTTCCGGTCGCGCAAGTTCCGCAAGATGCTCAAGCCGTCCTTGCCCGGCAGCATGATGTCGAGAATGGCCACGTCATAGGGCCGCGAAGTGGCCAGGGCAAACCCTTCGTCGCCGTTGAGCGACACATCAACAACAAAGCCCTGGGCCTCAAGTCCTTTGCGGACGAAGGAAGCGATCTTTTTTTCGTCTTCGATTACCAAGGTTTTCATGTTGCGAACCTGCTGGCTGAGGAACTTTTGACTGCAATTCCGTGCTGCGCCTGCTGTATCGGCTCATGAAACCGCACCGACTTTTCGCAAGCGGCATGGCATCACGCGGTCCCGGTGGGCCCCCTCGGGATGGTAGCCCGTCATGAAAGTGTTGAAACAAACTTCACCGGCAGGCGGACGTCCTAGTGCCAAAAACTGTGCCGTGAAAAACCGAACCGTCTTCGAGGGCTAAAATCGCTATCGTTAAAATTTTAAAGATACCAGTATAATCCGTCAAACAGAATGTAACTTATCGAGTTTTGTGCGGCCGCAATTTACTTGTTAAGTGCCGCAGTGCCGTCATAAGAAGTGCCGTATTCTGGCCGAATTGCCATCATAAATCTGGGTGAGTTGAGGATGGCAGTGTGGCTGAAGTGCCGTCAGCGCCGTCCTTCTTTTTCTCAAACCTTTCTGAACCAAGTTCCGCCGTCTTGAAGTGCCGTGCAGAAAAAGCTCGATGACTCCGGTTGACTTTGGGCAGCAATGGGGATGTTCCATCGGCCTTTTCATTTTGTGCGCGACGACCAGGAGTTGACGGCGCAGCTTTTTCCCTCAAGCAGTCGCCGTGT
>JAJXXI010000203.1 GCA_021781185.1 bacterium | reverse complement strand
CGCCCATCACCCGCTCGGCGAAGGCGCTGGCCGTGCCGGGCACCTTGCGGACGACGGCTTCCACCTGTTCGCCAATGCGTTGCAAAACGGTCAAATCCGGCCCGGCGATTTTGATGCCGACGGGCGTTTTGATGCCGGTGGACAGCATGTCAATGCGGGTCCGGATGGGCATCGTCCACGCGTTGTTCAGACCGGGGATTTGCACGGCGTCGTTCATCGCCGTCACCAGTTCGTCCGGCGTGCGGCGGCGATGGGCGATGACGTTGCCGTTGTCGTCCTTGATGTCCACGGCGGGCCACTCGGATTCCGGCTTGAGGCGGATGGTGGATTCGATCATGTCCAGCGGCGCGGGATCGGTGGCGGTCTCGGCGCGGCCGGCCTTGCCGAAAACCGTTTCCACTTCGGGGAACGATTTGATGATCCGGTCGGTCACCTGAATGAGCTGACGCGCCTTGGTGACGGAAATGCCGGGAAACGTCGTGGGCATGTAAAGCAAATCGCCCTCGTAAAGCGGCGGCATGAATTCCGAACCGATGTTTTGATAGGGGAACAGCTTGCCCGCCTGAAACGCCCATTCCTGCATCCTGCCCGGCGGCAGCAACCGCGCCACCAGCGAGTTCCACGGGAAAAACACCCAGCCGACAACCAGCACGCCACACACCACCACCAGTCGGCGGTGGCGGATGGCAAAATCCACGACCGGCCGGTAGAGCCAGATCAGAAAGCGGTTAATGGGATTCTTGTCCTCCTTCGGAATTCTTCCGCGAATGAACCAACCCATCAGCACCGGTGCGAGCGTGATGGAGAGCAACGCGGCGGCGGCCATCGAATACGTCTTGGTAAACGCCAGCGGTTTGAACAGCCGCCCTTCCTGTTCCTGCAACGTGAACACGGGCAGGAATGAAACGGTGATGACAAGGAGTGAATAAAACAGCGCCGGGCCGACTTCCACCGCTGCGTCGCGGATGATTTGCCAGTGCGGCTTCCTGCCCTGGTCGCGTTCCAGATGCTGGTGCGCGTTCTCGATCATGATGATGACCGCGTCCACCATCGCGCCGATGGCAATGGCAATGCCGCCGAGCGACATGATATTGGAGCTGAGCCCCTGCCCGAACATGATGAGAAATGAAATCAGCACTGCGACCGGCAGAATGATGATCGCCACCAATGCGCTGCGCAGGTGCAGCAGAAACGCGAGACATACGAGCGCCACCACGATGCTTTCCTCCAGCAGTTTTTCCTCCAGCGTTTTGACCGCGCGGTCAATCAATGCCGTGCGATCATACACCACGGTGGCCTTTACGTCCGGCGGCAGCGCCTTCATCGCCTGCGCCAGGCGTTGTTTCACGTCCTGGATCACCTGGTAGGCATTGGCGCCGGAACGCACGATGACGATGCCGCCGACCGTTTCGCCGTCGCCGTTCAAATCGGCGATGCCGCGCCGTTCGTCGGGGCCGAACTGGATGTTCGCCACGTCGCGCAGCAGAATCGGCACGCCGTCCTTGCCCACCCCCACGGCCACCTTTCGCAAGTCGTCAAGGTTTTGGATGTAGCCTTTGACGCGCAGGATGAACTCCGTTTCCGCCAGTTCAATGGAGCGTCCGCCGACTTCACCGTTGCTGCGTTCGATGGCTTTGCTGACATCCGACAACGAAAGGTTGTAGGCGCGCAACTTGGTCGGGTCCACCGTCACCTGATATTGCTTCACGAAGCCGCCAACCGAGGCGACCTCCGACACGCCCGGCACGGAGGTGAGTTGATATTTCAAATACCAGTCCTGAATGGAGCGCAGGTCGGCGAGATTGCGGTTGGTGGAATTGAGGGAATACATGAACGCCCAGCCCACGCCGGTGGCATCGGGGCCAAGCGACGGCGTTACGCCGCGCGGCAACTGCCCACTGATGCTGCTCAGGTATTCGAGGACGCGGCTGCGCGCCCAGTAAGGATCCGTGCCGTCGTCGAAAATGACATAGACGAACGAGTAGCCGTAGAACGAGTAGCCGCGCACCACTTTCGCGCGCGGCACGGAGAGCATCTTGGTGGTGATCGGATAGGTGACCTGATCCTCGACAATGCTCGGCGCCTGGCCTTCCCACGGCGTATAAATAATGACCTGCGTGTCAGACAGGTCGGGAATGGCATCCAGCGGAATATGGCGCGCCGCATAAATGCCGCTGAGCACCAGCGCCACCGTCGCCAGCATGACGATGAACTTGTTTTTGAGTGAAAAATCAATGATGCGCGTGAGCATGAATTTTATGGGGTGGAACAGGCGTCACACCGGTTAAATCCGGCGTCGTGACGGATTTGGGTGGCGGGGCTTTGACTGTGGATTTGCCGTTGAGCCAGGATGACGTCCGTGCCAGTCAGGTTTCGGGCGTGACGCCTGAAACGGCAGGCCGGAGTCCTGTTCCACCAATTGTTGTCTGGACGCGTGCTGGTCATTTTTTCATCGGCACCAGAGTCATTTCGCAAATCGGACACTTGCCCGGTTTGTCGGAAATCACTTGAGGATGCATCGGACAGGTGTAGAGCTGTTTTGCGTCTGTTTTCGGAACGGCGGGAACAGCGTTGGTGGCGGGCGGCGCTGAATTGGTGGCTGCATCCGGTGCGGCCATCACGGGAATGAGCGTCATGCCGCAGATGGGGCATTTGCCCGGCTTGTCTTCGTGAATGTAATTGTGTTCGGGCATCGGGCAGGTGTAGTAAAGCACCTTGCCGCCGGGTCGCAGTTGCTTGAGTTCGGCGGGCGTCACCGGCACCAGCGCCATGCCGCAGATCGGGCAGTTCCCCGGATGATCGTAAGTGATGGAAACGTGTGCCGGCATCGGGCAGACGTAAACCACGCCTTCCGGTTCGGCGTTGGTGGACGAAGCCGGTTTCAATTCATTCATGTTGGTGCTTGTCGGCATTTTCATCGTGGTGCCGGACGGCCCGCGCATTTTTTGGATCGCCTCGCGCAACTGGCTTTCCGAATCCAGCATGAACTGGCCGGACGTGACCACGCGTTCCCCCGCCTGCAAGCCGCTGACCACTTCATACATGTCATGTTCCGCCTCCGGCCCGAGACCCACGGTGCGCGGATCAAATTTTCCGCCGGGCAAGGCGACGAACACCGTGTTCTTCTCCCCGCTGCGCAACACCGCCGAATCCGGCACCAGCAACACGGAGGGGGCCAGCTCGGACGTGATCTGAACCGAGACGAACATGCCGGGCTTGAGAAAGTAGCCGGGGTTTTCAAACTCCAGCCGCACCCGCGCCGTGCGCGTTTTTTCGTCCACGTTCGGATAGACATAGGTGACGCGCCCGCGGAATTCGCGGTCGGGCATGGAGTCCAGTTTGACCACGGCCTCCTGGCCCAGACGAATGTAGGGCAGGTCCTGCTCGTAAATCTGCGCATAAACCCAGACGATGCCCAGATCAGCCAGTTGATACAGCTTCATGCCCGCATCCACCATCTGGCCCTGCACGATGTTCTTCTCGATCACGAAACCGTCAATCGGCGCGAGAATTTGCAGGGTCTTGCGCGGCTGGCCGGTTTTGCCCAACTCGGCGATCTGCGCCTGGGAAATGTCGTAGAACTTCAATTTGTTCGCCGCCGTTTCGCGGAGCAGCAGCGCGCCAGAATCTTTGCTGGAACTTTGATTCAGCGTGAGCAGATATTCGACTTCCGCGCTGTAAAGGTCCGGCGAATAGATGTCAAACAGCGGTTCGCCGCGATGCACCAACTGGCCGGTCGCGTCCACGTCCAGCTTTTCAATCCAGCCCTTGAACTTGGTGGTCACGTCCGCCAGCGTCGTCTCGTTGTAAACAATTGTGCCCACTGTGCGGATCACCCGGCGCAGGGGTCCGCGCACCACCGGGGTCGTCTGGATGTTCATGTTCTGGATCGTCACCGGGTCCACTTCAATTTCCGAAGAGTTGGCCGCCGCCTGGGTTTCGTAAACCGGCACCATGTCCATGCCCATGCTGTCCTTGCCGGGCTTGGGGCTGGTTTCGCCCGGCATCATGGTGGATTTGTAATACAGGATTTTGCCTCGATTGGTTCCGGAAGCCATATCCTGGGACACCTGTTTGCGAATGGGCGTCAGCTTCATGCCGCAAATCGGGCAGTTGCCGGGATGATCCTGGATGACCTGCGGATGCATGCCGCAGGTGTAAAGCGTCTTTTCCTGCGAGGCGCTGGCGGCGTCCGCCGGCTTGGAACACCCGACGATGAAAAAGCCGGTGGCGACGACCAGCGCCAGAATAACCAACAGCGAGGCGGATTTTAATTTGATGTGCATGACGTTTCTTATTTGGAAATTTTAGTCGCAGCGGATGGTTCTGTTTCTTCGCTGGGGAACAACCTGGTTCCCGCTGGCGGTTCGCCGGCGATCAGCAATGACAGGCGCGAGAGCACAATCTCGCGCTGCGTGCGGGATTCAACCGCCGAAAGCTCGAAGTTCAGCAGGGTCCGTTCCGCGTCCATGAGGTTGAAGAAATCAATCGTGCCCGAGAGATAACCGGCGCGGGCTATCTCCAACGACTGGCGCGCCTTGGGAATGAGCCGGTTTATGAGCAGGTCGAGGTTGCGACCGATTTCGCGATAAGCGAAGGACTGTTCCGCAAAATCCACCGCCAGTGCAATCTGTGCCGCCGTCAGCCGCGCCTTGGCGGCAAGTTCCAGCGCCTGAGCCTGCGCAATTTCGGCGGCAGTCTTGTCCCGCCAGATCGGCAAAGTCATGCCGGCAAGCGGACGAAACAGGGTCGGCGACGCCTTCACATCGGCCATCAAGCCCAGACTGAAATCCGGCACGCGCGATTTATAGGCGAGGGCAATGCCCGCTTCGGCCGCGCGCACGTCAGCCTCCATGGCTTTCAACTGCGGGTTGCGGGCAAAAGCGATGCGCTGCAGTTCGGCGGAATCAGGATTGATCTCCGTTGTTTCCAATCGCGCCGGCACGGGCGGATCGGGCTGGTCCGGCGTGATGCCCAGCGCAGCCTTGAATGACGCCAGCATCGGCTGGCGGGAGTCTTCCAGGTTGGCGATGTCGGTGCTGACGCGATCGCGCTCGATCTGGGCGCGCAGCACGTCTTGCAACGTTCCCTTGCCAACCTCGTTTTGCGCGCCGGCAATGCGTTCCAAGTCGTTGAGCAACGAAAGTGTTTCGCGGTTGATCCGCAGCCGGTCGTCGAGGAAGTGAAGTTCATAATAGGACTTCTTCAAATCGAAGGCGGTTTGCAGCGCGGCAGTTTCAAAGGCGAAGTATTTGGCGCGACTTCCAGCGCCGGCGACGGCGGCGCGCGCGCGCAACTTGCCGGGCCCGGGAAATTCCTGCTGGAAACCTGGCATCACGGTTTGCACGATGCTGGCAATGTCTGCTTGAAAGGTGATTTGCGGATCGGGCAGGGAGCGTTCCACCGTGATGTTTTCCACGGAGGCCGCCCAGTCGCCATAAGCCGCATTCACGGTCGGTGAATTCAGCAGCGCATACGCGAGATAATTACTCAGGCCAGTGTCTGGTGTCAGCACGGGTAATCCCGGTTTTTGCTGATTGGGCCGGTAATTATCCGTGACTGCGGCGAGTCCCCGCCGCGCCTGGCTTTCCTCCGGCGTGGGAATGCCCCGGCAACCGGCCAGCGCCAGCACGCCGACCGCCAGCACCAGCGGCCAGATGGAATTTTTACTCATCAATCCTGCATTCACTTCAATTGCCTTTCACGGGTTTTTCGGTTCAGCTTAAACCACGAACATCTAACGGAATCGGCGCGGCGCGCCGGCGACAGACACACCAAGGGCGTGATGAAGGAATATTCAGATCAGCAGGGCGCAGTTCTGCGTGTAGAGCGGTGTTCCCGCCGGCGGTAAACCGACCGCAGCAGGTTGGAAAGCCGATGAAAACGGCCGGCCGGCCGGCAACCGCCAGCCCACAGTCGCCGGGACAGACGCCGAAACCGGATTCTGCGCGCTGACGCTGGCGAGCGTCAGCGGTGCCGGGTTGGAATGGGACGACGAGCGTGCGGCGCAGCACGGCATTTTGCCGCCGCAACCACACGAGGCATGCGCCGTCATGGCCGGACAGGCCGGCAATGGGGGCCAGCCCATCGCCGGTGTTAAAGCCAGCAACAGGCTGCAAATG
>JAJXXI010000256.1 GCA_021781185.1 bacterium | reverse complement strand
TGGACAACGTCATTTTCCAAGGTGATGCAGGCGTAATTCAGTCCATGCTTTCAGAGGGAGAGGGCGTTGATGTCACTTCCAGTCTGGGGTTCCCATCAACAATACCGCCGCCCTTGGCAACGCCGAAGTAATCGAACTCCTTCTGCGCGCCGGGGCGGAATTAAAGGATGTATCACAGTTCACATTTGCGAACATTTTAATTCCCTCGAAGCGGTGTTGATGCTCCATGCTTATGGATATTCATGGACAGCATGCACTAACGAATTGGTGGCGGCCGATGCGCTGGCAACAAATCTCGATTCGACGGCGGTCAGCAAATCGGTCGGCCCGCGCGTAGCGATACAAATGCAGAGTCACGTCTGCGATGCCAACAAATCACGTCCTTGTCCGAATTCAGTTGCGCGGCTGTTGGAACGCACCGCCGCGAGACTTGGGAAAACCCGCCCTGCCGGCCCAGCTCGTAATACGCCGCATGATCCTGCGGAATAAGGTCACGCACTTTTTGCCACTGTTCGATGGCTCCGTTAACATCGCCCGTATCGGCAAGGAAATAGGCAAAATTCTCGTGCAGATAATAATCGTCGGGCGCTTTTCAAGGCGTGCAAATACACCTCGCTGGCCGGCGGCTGCATTGCCGCATCCTGTATTTGTTGACGCAAAGCGGAAACTTGATCCGACAATGATTTCAACAGTTGGGTGTTGTTGAACTGGTGATTTAATGGCGGCTGTGTCCGGCGTCGGCAAACTTCAGAATACACATTGCAGCGATCCCAAGCCGTCAAACCCAGTCGCCGCTCGCAAAGCGGTTGTGAGGCCCAACTCGGCACCGCACCGGCGTGGCAACGGCATTTTCGGCTGGAGGCGGTTGTCACCCGCTTCGACTTTCGGATTGCGCTATTGCCCACACGCGAATTTGCCATCAAGGTCATTCACCTCAGCGCTTCGGGCGGACCTTTCCAGATCAGACGCAAGGCATCCAACCGGAGTCGGGATTGCTGTAGGACGGCTGCCAACTCGGTTTGCTGGGCCTGCGCCAATTGAACTTCCTGCGGGCGGACGTGATCATTCACCTGCTGCAGCATCCGCAAACGCTGAACTTCGTGGCCGAGCAGGCGGTTCATTTCTTCCAGCGCAGACTGCCGGAGAGTGGCCGCCTGCGTTTCGGCCAGCCGGGTGGCAAACTCGAACATCGCCGGCAGAGTTCGCCGCGCAATGTCCGCATTTTCAATCAACTTGTAAGGTGAACCTTTCTGGAGTTTCGCCTCCCCAGCGGCGGGGCGAAATGTTTCGGTGACGTTCACCAATTTATGGCTGACGACCAGCCGGACTGGCGTGGGCGGAAGAAAACGGTCCGCCTGCAACCGGGGCGCGGCAATGGTTTCCAGGACGAAAATTAATTCCAACAGCATGGCCCGTTCCTTCGCCTCCGGCAGCACGGCAAAGGCGCAGTTGCCCGTCTCGGTCCCCAGCAGCAACTCCATCGCGCCGCTGACCATGGGATGATCCCAGGTCAGAAAGCCGACCTCTTCCCGGCTCAGCGCGCGGCGGCGGTCGCAGGTGGCGATCATCCCTTCGGCAGGCATGGCAGGAAAGGAATCGGTGGTGATGCCCAGGGGATTCAGTTGCCAGGTGTGCGGTGCCAGCTCCTCGATGTGAACGCCAAAATGGTCGAACACGTCGAGCAAATATTCCTCCAGTTCCGGCTGCCGGTCTTGTTCCTGAATCCGGGTGATGATCTTCTGCGCGGCGGCGGGGCGGAACGAATTGAGTTCCAACAACCGGTCGCGGCCCTGTTCGAGGCGGCGGCGAATCTCCTCCCGGGCAGTCCTGGTTTGTTTCAACAAATCCGCCAGCTCCTGTTCAGCGGCGACGCGATCCGCCACCGGAAATTCCAAGGCCAGGTCGTGAACGGCCCGGCCGAACTGGTGCAGCAACTCGTTGCCGCCTTCGAGATTGCTTTCAAAGGCATTGAGCCCTTCATGATACCAGCGGGCCAGGACTTCCTGCGGACTGCGCGCCAGACAAGGCACATGGATTTGAACATCCTCCGACTGCCCGATGCGATCCAGCCGGCCGATGCGTTGTTCCAGCAGTTCCGGATTCAGCGGCAGGTCAAACAAGACGAGGTGATGCGCGAATTGAAAATTGCGTCCCTCGCTGCCGATCTCCGAACAAATCAACAGCCGCGCCCCGTCCGGCTCGGCGAACCACGCAGCATTGCGGTCCCGCTGCAACAGCGTGAGACCTTCGTGGAAAACACCGGTCTTGACGGTCAAATGCCGGCGGAGGGCTTCATCCAAAGCCTCGGCCTTTTCAATGGTGCGGCTGATGACCAGCACCTTTTGGGGCTCCAACTGCTGCAACAATTCCGCCAGCCAGACCACGCGGGGATCTTTCATCAGCTCCAACGAAACCGGCAGCCGGCCGGCCCCGGCATCGCCCGCGAATTCGGTGGAAACGTGATCCAGCCAGTGCGCCGCTTCCGGCCCCGGATCCAGCCGGGCCAGCCGCAAAGTTCGGCGCGGAAAACCTTTCATGCCGGCGCGCGTGTTGCGAAACAGCACCCGGCCGGGGCCGTGTAAATCCAGCAGGTCTTCCAGCAATGCCAGCCGCGCCGATGCCTCGCCGCGGGCCAACGCCACCAACCGCTCCTCCAGCCGGGCATCATGCGCGAGCAAACGACGCAATGCCGCAACTTCGTTTTCGGCGAGCGCAGCTTGGTCGCGAAGTTTTTCCGCCACCCCGGCGGTCGCCTGATAATCTTTCGCCTCGGCCAGGAAAGTGGCCAGGTCGCGATACCGATCCGGATCCAGGAGCCGCAGCCGGGCGAAGTGGCTCTCGACCCCCAACTGTTCCGGCGTGGCCGTCAGCAAGAGCAATCCCGTAGATTGGCGGCTGATCGCTTCCACCACCTGATACTGGCGGCTGGGTGCCATTTCGGTCCATTCCAAATGATGAGCCTCGTCCACCACCACCACATCCCAGCCCGCCGAAGCCGCCTGCTCCGCGCGCCGCGAATCACCCGCCAAAAAATCAATGCTCGTCAGCACCAACTGGTCGTCCAGGAAAGGGTTGGTCCCCGGTTCACCCGCTTCAATGGCGGCGCACCGTTCCGCGTCAAAAATATGGAGCCACAAATTGAACCGGCGGAGCATTTCCACGAACCACTGATGCACGAGCGATTCCGGCACCAGCACCAGAATGCGGCTGGCCCGTCCGCTCAGCAGCAGCCGGTGCAAAATCAGACAGGCCTCGATGGTTTTCCCCAAACCCACCTCGTCCGACAGCATCACGCGCGGCGCGTGCCGGCCGGCCACTTCCTGCGCGATGTAAAGCTGGTGCGGAATCAAGTCAATGCGACCGCCGACAAAGCCGCGCACCGGCGACTGGCGCAAGCGGTGAAAAAGTTCCAGCGTCCGCCGGCGCAATTCAAAGGCGGATGAGGCATCAAAACGGCCCGCCAACAAACGCTCCTGCGGTCCTTGCAGACTGATGCAGTCGTTCACCCGCGACTCGGGCAACGGCTCACGATCACCGAGATAAATCAGCAGGCCCTGCTGCTCGACGACTTCTTGGACGATGAATTCCCGGTTCGCCTGCGTGCGTATCTTGTCACCCGGACGAAAGCGCACGCGCTTCAGCGGCGACTGGTCCACGGCGTAAATGCGCGTTTCGCCCGCCGCGTTGAACCTAATCTCCACGCGGCCGTTCCCGGCCTGCACGACCGTGCCCAGTCCGAGCTCGGGCTCCGACTCGCTGATCCAACGCTGGTCTGGAATGAACACACTCATGGAATGGCGGCGGGGTATATGCGGATTTTAACCCGCAAATGCAACCTTTGATCTTGATCAGATTCCGAACCGGAGAGCTGGTTTCAGCCATGGTTTCCCGCCATGCCTGGACTAATCCGACGTTTGACTATTGGTTTCGGCCGGCGGAACGCAAAGAAAATTAATCACTTGGCTTCAGCAAGACCAGTCCGCGCCGGATGAGCGAACCAAGGGCAGCCATGACGGCGGCCTTTTCGAGCGGTGGTTCTTTGGCCAGGGCCTCCAACTCCGAAAGCGTTGCCGGCTGCTCCAGCCGCACCAGGATTTCTCTTTCGACGGCATCCAGCGTTTGCAGGATGGGCAAGGCTTTGCCCAACAATTCCGCCTGGGCGTTGGCGCGCACATTCCGTCCCAGCACGCGCGCTTCAAGCAACGCGATCGGACCCGCCCGGCAGACCCGGCCGCGCTCCAGCAGTTCCGGAAAGTTTGGCTGGCGCACCAAACGCTCGTTCGCAAAGGCGGCCTCCACCTCGTTGCCGGCATTGACGTGCAGCGATTGCGGATTCTCGGTGCGGGTCCAAGGCCGGCCCGCTGCGGTATCGCTCCATTCAAATGCCAGCAGAACGGAGACAATGCGCGTGTAACCCTGCGTTTTCAGATTGCCGGCCCAATCGTGAACCGAGTCCAGAAAGGCGGCGTAGGTGTCCGCGCCATCCGCGTGACCGATGGCATAGTTGGCGGCGGAATTCTCGCGGAGGCGAAGAATGTGGATGTCCATGGCCGCCCCGCCCAGCCATTCACGCAAACGGTCGGCCAGCGGTTCGTCCCCGCGCTCGCCAAATTCAGTGACGATTTGCGCCCGGCCGCCTGGAGCCAGATGCTGCGGCAGCCCGGCAATCAACCGGCGCTGAACCTCTTCACCCGACCGGCCGCCATCGCGATACTGGAGCAGGTTTCGCGGCGAAGGCACAAATGGCGGATTGGCCGTAATCAAGTCGAAACGTTCCTCGCCGACCGGTTTGTAGAGATCCCCGACCCGGACTTCGAGATTGGTCGCCCCGGAGGCCAGCCCGTTAAAGCGCGTGCATTGGGCGGCCCGGGGATTGAGGTCCACGGCGAGCACCCGCCGGGCGTGGGCGGCGGCAAGCAGGGCATGAATTCCCGAGCCGGTGCAGAGATCCAGCGCCGCACCGACCGGCCGGCGCACCGTGGCGCGCGCCAGCCAGCGGCTGTCAGTGCCGACGGACATCACCTGGTCACGCGGCACATTGACGCAGCCGGGATGCGGCAGCGAGGGCCACGCGTGGTCCGAGAAGATCAACCGGTCGCCCACAGGGTAAAGTGAAACAGCCGCCCGGGCCAGGCCGCGCTCATCCAGATAAATCAGGCCGATCTGAATCAGGACATCCAGTTCCGCCTTTGCGAACAAACCATTCAGCTCAGCCAATGGAATGGCACCTTGCAAAAGAAAAAGGTCAATGGCGGAGGCCAGCGGATCGCGGTCAGCCAGTTTTTCTGCGCGGTAAATGGGCAGAGCCCGCCAGCGAATTTCCGTGAGATCGGCCAGTCCCAGACGCTCCCGGATCCGCCGCTCGGCATAGCCGATGCGGGCGAGACACGATACGGCATTACGCAGGGCCGGCACATCGGCATCGGCAATCGCGAAGGAAGCGGAAGAATTCAAGTTGATTGGAGATAAAAGGCTTTTGTGACCGGGTCATCAGGCGGAATCGAAATTTCGCGGCACACAACTTCACCCGTTTTGATTCCATGCTGCCGAACCGCCAGACCAGCGTCCACTGCAAAGTCCGTTCAGGCATGACCGCCTGATGGAAATGGCAGCGTGCATCCGGTTCCGCCGCCAGAAGACGAAGCCAGCGGCCTCCGGCAAATCCGGCGGATTTAGAGCTTATCCGTAAATAACAGTTGTGTGACTTAAAACCGTGTTTATGCTGTCGGCATGGCCAAAACTCAATCGTGGGAAGTTTCTGATGAACTCTGGCAACACGTTCAGCCCTTGGTGCCCCAAGCCCCGAAACGTCCGAAACGCCAGCGTTACCAACGGCGTCCCGGCGGCGGGCGCAAGCCATTGGGAGACCGGCAAATTTTCGCTGGCATTGTCTATGGGCTGCGCACCGGCTGCCAGTGGAAGGCACTGCCGAAGTCGTTTGGCAGTGCCAGCGCCATCCACAAACATTTTCAACGCTGGCGCGTGCAAGGGTTTTTCCTAGCCTTATGGCAAGCCGGTTTGGCCGAGTATGATGAAATGGAGGGGATTGCCTGGGAATGGCAAAGCATTGATGGGACGCAAGGCAAAGCTCCGCTGGCCCAGGAAGCGGTGGGCAATCACCCCACCG
>JAJXXI010000568.1 GCA_021781185.1 bacterium | reverse complement strand
GCCATTCCAGTGCTGGCCGCCGGGTTGTTTATGCTGGACTGGTTTACCCCGGTGGGCGTGATGGACTGGGTGCTTTACCTCATCCCGCTGCTGCTGTCGTTTTACGCCGCCCGGCGGATGGTGCCTTACCTGCTGGCGGCGGTCTTTTCGGCATTGGCGGTGGCGGGCATCCACATGTCGCCGCAGATGCAGCATGGGGGAATGAATTTGCGGCTGCCCGATGAGTTCCTGTCCACCGGCACGCTGTGGGTGGTGGCGTTCATGGTGGCGCAGCACCGGCGCATGGTGGATGAAACGCTCAAACTGTCATGCGCCGTCGAGCACAGTCCGGCGTCCATCGTCATCACCGACAAGGCCGGAAACATCACCTACGTCAACCCCAAGTTCACGGAGGAGACCGGCTACACGGTCAAAGAAGTGCTGGGCCAAAACCCGCGCCTGCTGAAATCGGGCGAGACGCCGCCGGAAGAATACGGGCGGTTGTGGAAAACCATCACCAGCGGCGGGGAATGGCGCGGCGTCTTTCACAACCGGAAAAAGAATGGCGAGCTGTTCTGGGAAGCCGCCGTCATCGGGCCGGTGCGCGACGAGTCGGGCCAAATCACCCATTACATGGCGGTGAAGGAGGATATCACCGGGCGCAAGCAGGCCGAAGCCGGCCTCCGCGACCGGGAATTCTGGCTGAACGAATCGCAGCGCGCCGGCGGCATTGGCTCCTACTCCCTCGACATCAAATCCGGCAGTTGGACGGCTTCCGAAACCTTGGAGGAAATCTTCGGTCTGCCGCCCGGCGCGGAAAAAACGCTCGCCACTTGGAACGGCTTGGTGCATCCGGACGACCGGGAAGCCATGCTGGATTATTTCCTGAATCAAGTGGTGAATGCGCGCCAACCGTTCAACCAGGAATACCGCATTCAGCGCGCAAATGACGGTGCCGAACGCTGGGTGCTGGGTCATGGCCGTTTGCTTTTCGACGCCAGCGGCGAACCGGTTACGATGATAGGAACCATTCTGGACATTACCGGACGCAAACTGGCCGAACTGGCGGCGCGGGAATCGCAGGCGTTGTATCAATCGCTGGCGGAACAACTGCCCATCGGCATTTTCCGCAAGGACGCTGCGGGGCGGTATATCTATGTCAATCACTACTTCTGCCAGATCAAAGGCATGCAGCCGGACGACTTTTTGGGCAAAATGCCGACGGAAGCCGGCCTGTGCGCGGCGGCGGAGCCCCGTGCGCAGGCGTTGGCCGACAAATATGTCCCTGCCGGCGAGGATCATCACCAGCAAATCATGCGCACCGGCCAGCCCATCGAACTCGAAGAGGAATACATGCTGCCCGGCGGCGGGAAAAAAATATTGCAGATTATCAAATTCCCCGTGCGGAACGCCGCCGGTCACATCGTCGGCAGCCAAGGCGTGCAGTTTGACATTACCGGGCGGAAGAAATTGGAGGTCCAGATGCTGCGCCTGCAACGCATGGAAGGCATCGGCACGCTGGCCAGCGGCATCGCGCACGACCTCAACAACGTGCTGGCCCCCCTGATGATGGCCGTGGAGTTGTTGAGGGAAAAAGTCAACGATGCCGAGGGGCGGAGACTTTTGGGTTCACTCGCAGTAAACGTCCAGCGCGCCGCCGACCTCGTCCGGCAGGTGCTGACTTTTGGACGCGGGACTCCGGGCGAACGGGTTCCGGTTCAATTGCCGCACCTCGCGCGGGAAATCGAGCGGATCATTCAGGAAACCTTTCCCAAATCCATCGCCTTCGGCTGTCACATCGCACCCGACCTCTGGACCGTCACCGGCGACGCGACGCAACTGCACCAGGTGCTGCTGAACTTGTGCATCAACGCGCGCGATTCCATGCCGCAAGGCGGCAAGCTGGCCTTGGAATTGAAAAATCTGGTGCTGGACGACCATTACAGCGCCATGAACTTGGAGGCCAAGCCGGGACCGTATGTCCTCATCGAGGTAGCAGACACCGGCACGGGCATTCCGCCGGAAATTCAGGACAAGATTTTCGACCCGTTCTTCACCACCAAGGAGCTGGGCAAGGGCACGGGACTGGGATTGTCCTCCGCGCTGGGCATCATCCAGAGCCACGGCGGGTTCATTCATCTTTACAGCGAAGCCGGCAAGGGCAGCACGTTCAGGGTGTATCTGCCCGCCAAGGCCACGGCGGCAGTGGTGGAAACGGCGGCGGTGGAACAGACGCAGTTGCCGCGCGGCCACCATGAATTGGTGCTGGTGGTGGATGACGAGGAACCCGTCCGCCAAGTGGTCCAGAAAATCCTGGAACGCTTCAACTACCGGGTGCTGCTGGCCGCCAACGGTGCTGAAGCTCTTTCTCTTTACGCCCAGCATCGGGCGGAAATCGCAGTGGTGGTCACGGACATGATGATGCCCATCATGGACGGGCCAGCCACCATCGTGGCGCTCCTGGCCATGAATCCGCAGGTCAAGATCATCGGCTCCAGCGGGCTGGCCGCCAATGGCGGCGTGGCCAAGGCCAGCGCCGTCGGCGTCCGGCATTTCATCCCCAAACCCTACACTGCCGAGGCGATGCTCAACACGCTCCACGAAGCGATTACGGGAAATTCCTCCGAGCGGGCCAAACAACCTGTTTTGCCTGGCTCGCGTTCAAGCAAAGCCTGATCGGACTCTGGCATTGGCTCCGGCATCATCCGCCGGATTCCAGACGATGCCGTTCTGGAAGAGGGCTCGAAAATTGATGGCTTTGGATTGCTGCAACGATGCCAGCCTTGGCGGGCTTTACATTCAACAAGCCGCCTTTGTCAGGCTTGGTTTATTAGCGGTCGCCAATCCGCAATCACAAGACGACTTCCGTGCCCACGCCCTTGTCGGTGAAGATTTCGAGCATGACGGAGTGCGGCACGCGGCCATCCACGAAGGAGACTTTTTCCACGCCGGATTTGATGGCGGCGACGGCGCTGTCCACTTTCGGAATCATGCCTTTGTCCACGGTGCCAGCGGCTTTGAGACCGGGAACTTCGCCGGTTTTCAAATGAGCGATGAGCGTGGCCGGGTCTTTCGGGTCACGCATGAGACCGGGCACGTCTGACATGAAGACGAGCCGCTTGGCGTTGAGCGCGATGGCGCACATGGCGGCGGCGACGTCGGCGTTGCAGTTGTAAATTTTTCCGTCCTCGCCGCGCGCCGTCGGACTGATGACCGGCGTGTGGCCGCACCAGATGCATTCCTTGAGCGGCGCGACGTTCACTTCGACGACTTCGCCGACGTAGCCAATGTCAATTTTCCCGCCGGGATTATCCTTGTCGTCGAGCCAGAGCTTGCGGCATTTGAAAATGTCCGGCCCGGCAAACCCCACCGCCGTGCCGCCCAGCGAATTGATGGTCTTGACGACTTCGGGATTAATTTCTCGAGAAAGCACATCGTCCACGATTTGCACCGTGGCCTCATCGGTGACGCGCTGGCCCTGGATGAAGTTCGCCTTGAGACCGGCCTTTTCCATCGCGCGGGTGATGGCCTTGCCGCCGCCGTGAACGACGACCGGATTGATCTCCACCGCTTCCAGAAAGACCATGTCCCGCGCCACGCCGTTGCGGATGCCGGCGTCCGGCGAGTCCATGAAACTGCCGCCGTATTTTACGACGAATGTTTCGCCGCTGAATTTCTGGATGTAGGGCAGCGCCTCCAGGAGGGTCGCGGCTTTGGCAATAAGATCTTGCACGGGATATTGGTAAAAAAAAACGGCGGCGAATGAAAGCGTGTTTGTCGCAGAAATTTCCCTTTTCATCGGCGCGGCTTTCACTAGATTGCCGTCATGCCTGAAATTGCCAAGTTTGTAAACAGCGGCGCGGCCACCATCACGCCCCTCCTGGCACAACAAGTTTTGCGCCACCTGCCGCAATGGAAACTGGAGTTCACCCAGATTAATGCGCCCAAGTTTCCCCACCTGGTCAACCAGCTCGAATTTCTGGCGGATGCGGTCGAGGACGCTGTGGATGGCACCTACAAGGCTCTGCCGTTCGTTGCAATTGCGCAGTCGGTGTTTGCCTTGGTTTATGCGCACAATAAATTGGGGCTCATTCCGGTGAGCATCGAAGACATGGGCCGGGCCGATGACTCCAGCGTGGTGCGCGCCGTGCTCATTCAGAATGAAAAGGCCTTTGGCCTTTACGCCGTCTCCCAAGGCGTGGACTGGCGGAAAATCACCAGCGAACCGTAATCCTTCCCGCCATGCCAATCCCTCTGGTGATGACCGTCATCAGCCCGGACCGCACCGGGTTGGTGGAATCCATTGCGCGCAGCGTTGCCGCGCACGGCGGAAACTGGCTCGAAAGCCGCATGTGCCGGCTCGGCGGCGAATTTGCCGGCATCCTGCGCGTTGAAATACCGGCGGAGAAAAAATCCGCCCTGCTCGACGCGCTGCAAAAACTTGAGGCAAATGGACTCCAAATCATCGTGCGCGCCGATCAATCGGGGGCCGCCACGATTTCCGACAGGGAAACCACGCTCGAAATTATCGGCAGCGACCGGCCCGGCATTGTCCGCGACATCACCAGCGCGCTGGCCCGCGCCGGGGTGAACGTCGAGGAATTCTCCAGCGAAGTTGTCAGCGCCCCGATGTCCGGCGAAACCTTGTTCAAGGCGCAGGCGCGGCTGCATTTGCCGGTGCAATGCGACCTTGCCGTATTGAAAGCGGATCTGGAAAAAATTGCCGCCGATTTGCTGGTGGATGTTTCATTTGCCGGGCCTGCCGGAAAATGACATTGCCCAGCCGGGCTGATTTTCATCTTCACGTCCGGCGTTTTAATCTATCCTTTCCGCAATGTTTGATCTGCTCAAAACTGATTCCCAGACGCGGGCGCGACTGGGAAAACTGACCACCGCGCATGGCGTGGTGGACACGCCCGTTTACATGCCCGTTGGCACGCAGGCCAGCGTCAAGGCGCTCGACCCGCGCGAACTGGACGAGATGGGCACGCAGATCATTCTGGGCAACACCTATCACCTGAACATCCGGCCCGGACTCGACATCATCCGCGCCGCCGGCGGCCTGCACCAGTTCATGAACTGGCAGAAGCCGATCCTCACGGACAGCGGCGGCTTCCAGGTTTTCAGCCTCGCCAAGATCCGCAAGATCAAGGCGCACGGCGTGGAATTTCGTTCGCACCTGGACGGCTCGATGCTTTTTATCGGCCCGAAAGAATCCATGGAAATCCAGCGCGTGCTCGGCTCGGACATCGCGATGGTTTTCGATGAATGTCCGCCGCACGATGCGCCTGCGCGCGAGCAACGCCACGCCGTCGAGCGCACGATCCGCTGGGCACGCGAATGCCGCGAACAGCCACGCGCCGAGGGACAGAAGGTTTTCGGCATCGTCCAGGGCGGCAACAACGCCGCGCTGCGCGAGGAATGCGCCAAGGCGATTGTGCCGATGGATTTTGACGGCTACGCCATCGGCGGCGTGAGCGTCGGCGAACCGGAGCCGGAGATGATGCAGGCGATTGAATATACCGTGCCGCATCTGCCCGCGAACAAGGCGCGTTATGCGATGGGCCTGGGCACGCCGGCGCAGATGCTCGAACTCATCGCGCGCGGCGTGGACATGTTCGACTGCGTGCTGCCCACGCGCGTGGCCCGCAACGGCACGGCTTACACGCGGCGCGGCGCCGTCGGCATCAAGGGTGGACAATTTAAAGCGGATTTCAGTCCGATTGAAGAAGGTTGCGACTGTTTCGCCTGCAAACATTTCACCCGCGCCTATCTCCGGCATCTGCTGAACGTGAACGAAATCCTCGGCCTGCGCATGTTGAGCGTTCACAACTCGCACATGTATTTGAAGGTAATGTCCGACGCCCGGGCGCACCTCGCCGCCGGCACGTTTGCGGAGTTTTACCGGGAATTCATCGCCAACTTCAAGCCGTCGCAACGGGTTATGGCCCAGCGAAAAAAGATGATTTCCGTCGAATAGCCGATTCCCACGCTAATTGTGTCTGCCCAACGCTCCAGACTGACTCCGTTTAAAATTTGCTCAAAGAGCCAGAGTGTGGCATTATTTTGGCGTTCTTAAAGCATTTATTGTTTACCTATGAGCAAACCCAAAATCATCGCCTATTTGAAACCGACCTGCGGCTGGAGCAA
>JAJXXI010000341.1 GCA_021781185.1 bacterium | reverse complement strand
CTTGCGCAGTCAATTGTCTTGGCCCTTGCCTTGGCAGCGGCGAGGGCAGGCAGCAACATTGCCGCCAGGATGGCAATGATGGCGATGACAACCAACAATTCAATTAATGTAAAGCCGTGGCGATTCGTTTGGGTTGACACGATGTCTTGATTTTTCATAGGCAACAGAACGTCTCTTTCTCAAGGACAATTACACAGACGAATTATTTGTGCTATACCTAGTTTTGGGGGGAGACCAATGAGTGTGCGCGTATCTCGAATTGAATTATTTGATTCCATCAGATTAGCAACCACTGTTTATGCGGAATTATTTCTCCAAGTAGCGAATAACTGCCTCCGTGCGGGATCGCACCTGAAGACGCTCAAAGATATTTTTTACGTGACCATGCACTGTCCAGGCGCTAATGCCCATGGTTTGCGCGATTTCCTTGTCGGCGCATCCTTTGCTCATGAGCATCAGCACTTCCTTTTCCCGCTGCGTTAATTTCTCCAAGGCCGACGTGTCGTGGCTAGACTGTAACTCGAGCAGTTCTTGAAAGTGATATTTTACCCGCAGCAAAAACTCCTCGCTGATCAGTTCAGGCCGGCTGGCTACTTTCGTGATGGGATCGAGCAGACGACCTGGCCTGGCCCGTTTGATCAAATAACCACCAACCCCGCTGGGTGTGCGGGCAAACATTTGATCGCCATCCGCATGAACCGAATACGTGAGCACCAAGATGTTCGGTTGCAGGGGGTTGATGGAGCGGGCCGATTTTAAATCAATGCGTTCTGCCAGCGTGCGATTGAATAAAACCAGGCGCGGCCGGTGCTGCGCGAGCGTGCGCTGGTAGGATTCCATTGATTCGCAGGGAACACTGGCAAAACCCTCCTGCTGGTCAATACACCAACACAAAGCCCGGCGAACGCCGGCATCCGTTTCCACCACCATGATGCGCTGCCGGTTGGGGCTGGGGGGCAGGCAGCCGGGTTTTCCTTTCGGCGGATCGTCCACCAGCGTGTGAATGGTGGTGTAAGTCCACAGGACCGGATTCATGCACCACTCAAAACTCAAGGTCAGCTCGCGGGAGAATTGCCGGCAGGTGGTGTTCCAACCTTGCTTGACCGTCACATGATAAATCTGGCGAGCCTTGGCGGCAGCTTGTTGCGCATCCGGCGTGCCCAAAGGAAAGTAATAGGCCGTGCCGTCGTGATTGATGTGCACGGAAAGTTCCTGTCCTGACCCACGCGATGCCGGAAAGCGATAGGGACGTTGAACCAGTTGATCTTTCCAACTGATATTGACGGCTTTGGGAGTGGGCTCAAGCTTTACGGAGCCGCTGAGCGGAAGTTGTTTTAACATCAGGTTCACACAATCTGTTGGCTCAAAGGCGTTAGTCCTCTCTCAGACTACTTGATTCCGCTTGCCGACACGCAGTGAGAAATGCGGAACCTGTCCGAGTAATTAACGCCGGGTTTGGTTTTTATTTTCAGATTTGTCTCACTTTTCCTCAACAATCTCACTTTACTCCAAGTCGCCCAAAGTGACAGTCGGTAAAGCTACCGACAGCCCTGATGGGCTATCGGCACCAGGATTTCGAGATTCCGAACCAAGTTGATTTCCGGCTCAGATTGGAACGTTTTGCAGGTTAAACCCCTTTGCGCCTCAACGTATTGTTACCGTTGCTCCGGTCAATAGCTTGACGGATTGCCGGAAAAAGCGTTTCTTGCAAAACGTTGCTTGAACATACATCAATGAGCATCGTCAATTTCAGTTTTCACTCAAGCTCCCTGCTTTTCCGCCGAGCCTTGATTAGCCTTACCGGAATTCATTTTATATTCCTTTTTATTTTGTCGTTACCGGTGCTCGGGCAGGAATATTCCATTCAATACTGGCACACTGAAGATGGATTGCCGGGCGAGGAAATCAACGCCATTGCGCAAACCCCGGAGGGTTATCTGTGGGTTGGCACCTACAACGGATTAGCCCGGTTTGACGGGGAAAAATTCAAGTTGTTCAACACCGAATCCAATCCTGATCTGCGAGATTCCCGAATTTGTAATTTGTTGACCGACCGCTCAGGCACGCTTTGGATCGGCACTCTGGACGGAAATCTAATCGTGAAAAAGGGGAATCATTTTGAGACCGTTCAACCGCCTGTGCCCCTGCCGGTGGATCCGGATAAAACGCGCCCGCCGGGATCGTGGCTTTGGGGATTTCACAGCGACTTGGTCATGGACGGTGAAGGCAGCATTTGGTGGCAGGCAACCGGTAAAGGGATTGCCCGCCTCAAGGCTGGCCACTGGACCGTCTTTACGCCGTCGAACGGACTTCCTGCCGGTAAAATCCGGCAAATGGTTTGCGATCACGAAGGGCGCGTATGGATTGAAGTCAACGGAAAGCTCTACTGTTTTGAACATGAACACTGGCAACCCAGCCAGCCGGATGTGCAGTTCAAGGGCACGGGAGCGGTGCTGGCTTCGGCGGTCAAAGGCGGGCTTTGGGTGGCGGAACCTAAAGTCTCTTGGGCCGTGGATGGCGGGCAGGTGCGCCGACTTGCCAATCGGCGCTGGCACTCTCCCACACTGACCATTCCGTCAATGCGCAATCCTTACTGGGTCGAGGTCAGTTGCTTGCACGAAGATGAGTTCGGCAATTTGTGGGTTGGCTCCTATTTTGGTGGACTGAGTTATTTCGACGCGCACGGGCAACGACATGAATTGAAGTCCAAAGCCTTGCAAGCCGAACAGACGGTGGCCATTTCCTGTTTGTTTGAAGATCGCCAGGGCAATATTTGGGCCGGTTCGAACAGTGGTCTGTATCGTTTGACTCCACAACCACTTACCATGCTGCCGCTGCTCCCGGGGAATCAGCAGATTTTTACTACCTGTGCCACACCTGACGGCTCCGTTTGGGTGGGCACCGAAACCTCCGGAGTTTTCCGATATGCGGCGGGCGAATTTACGCCGGTTACCGGAGACTGGAATCACGGCACTCCACAGATATTCAGCTTGTTTCATGATTCCCGGTCAAATCTCTGGGCCGGCACCTCGAGCGGATTGTTTCGACTGCAAGATGGCCGATTCCAACGCGTTCCCCAGCCACGCCAATTACAGACAAACTGGATTTCAGCCATCTTCGAAGATCGGGCGGGCTGTTTGTGGCTGGGCACGGCAACCGGATTGTTCTCCCGCTGCGATGGAACATTTACTGCGTATTCGCCGGAAGTGGATGTTCGCTGCGTTACGGAGGACAAGGCCGGAGAATTATGGGTTGGCACCATGGGCCAGGGCTTGTTCCGATTGCCACCGAAAAATTCCCACGCGCTCAGTCATGTGAAAAATTTTCCTCCCGTGGATGCACGGGCGCTGCTTTGCGATCGAATGGGGACCCTCTGGGTGGGGGGCTGGGGCAGTGGCTTGTTCCGACGCGACGGTGATACGTTTATGAATTTCACCTCGGCGGACGGCCTTCCTTCTGATCGCATTGGTTACATCAGCACGGACGACCTCGGTCGGCTCTGGCTGCTTTCCAACAACGGGATCATCGGCATTGCACCCGAGAATCTGAAACATTATGTGCGTGGTCAGAGCCGTCCGCTCTTGTGGCTGCATTTTTCATCGGCGGAAGGTCTTGCCAACCGGCTTTGCTCCAGTTGGGGGCAACCCGTTTGCACGGAAACATCCGATGGCTGTCTTTGGCTTCCTTACATGGACCAGATATGCGTGTTTAATCCGGCAAAGGCCATGGCTGATCTGGTTCCGCCAAACGTGCTGGTGGAATCCGTGCTGGCTGATGGCAAAGAAGTGCCTTTCACCGGCAAAGCGTTGCACTGCGCTTCGGGAACGCGGCGTTTTGAGTTTCGCTACTCGGCCATTGACCTGGTGGAATCGCAAGCCCTGCGCTTTCAATACAAGCTCGAGGGCATGGACCGGGATTGGGTGGACGTAGGTAACCGGCGCACGGCGTATTATAGCAAGCTGCCATCCGGCGACTATAATTTCCGCGTGATGGTTGGCGAGCGCGACGGCCGATGGTATGAGGCGCCCACCTCAATCCATTTGCAGGTGATTCCTCGTTTGTGGGAAAGGCGCTGGGTGCAAATTCTGGCCGCCATATTACTTGTTCTCGGTGTTGCGGGATTCTTTGTGCATAAAGACCGACGCAAGTTGCAGCGCCGCTGGGAATGGATTCAGATGCAAAACGCGGTTGAGAAAGAACGCATGCGCATTGCTCGCGATATTCATGACGACCTTGGCTCCAGCCTGACCCATATTGCGCAATTAAGCGAACTGGCCCAGGCGGATCTCAGCCAGCCCACGCACGCCAAGCCGCACATTGATGAAATCTTTACCACCGCTCGCCGGGTCGCCCGTTCGGTTGATGAAATTGTCTGGGCCATTGACCCCAAGAATGACTCGCTGGAATTGTCCCTCGCCTACATCTTGAACACCGCCCAGGATTATTTGCGAACAGGCGGAATTCGATGCCGCTTGGATTTGCCGGAGACTTTGCCCACCAGTTCACTTTCATCATCGGTCCGGCATCACCTCTACCTCGCGGTCCGCGAAGCCCTGCATAATATCATCAAACATGCTTCCGCTTCGGAAGTTCAATTGCGATTGAGGGTGAACCGTGAAATGACGTGGCTGACGATCATGATCGCCGACAACGGACGAGGATTTATCGTGCCCGTTGAAACGTCGGTTGTTTCGGCGCGTCCGGGCGCCCCGGGCGGTCATGGACTGGAAAACATGATGCACCGGCTGAAAACAGTTGACGGACGTTGCGAACTGGAAAGCCAGCCCGGCCAAGGAACCATTGTGCGCCTGGTTTTACCGTTGAAACCTTCTCCGGAGTTGCACTCCTAGTCGCCAATCAAATTTGACCACGATAAATCTGTGCCGGACGAAGGCGGAATCCGAGTTTTACCTGTCGGAAGGATTACCGACTATGTTGCCGCTTCAGACGGGTTAAAATGCTGGCGATGTGCAAGGTCAATGATATGATTGGGATGGCAGACCATGCGGATGCCTCCAATGTAATGACCACGACAATTGCCATTGTGGATGACGACAAATCTGTGCGGCGAAGTCTTGCCGACATGCTGCATCGTTCCCCCGGCATCAAGTGTGTCGGCAGTTATGCCGATGCCGAGACGGCATTGGCTGAAATCCCGCGTCTGGCTCCACAGGTTCTGTTGATGGATATCAACCTGCCCGGCATGGACGGAGTGGCCTGCGTGCGCCAACTGGCCCGCCTGGCGCCCAAAACACAGATCATCATGTTGACCGTGCATGACGATACGAGCGCCATTTTCAACTCCCTCGAAGCCGGGGCCAGCGGCTATCTGCTCAAGCCGGTTCGCGCCACCGACCTCATCGGAGCGGTGCGTGACGTTTTTGCCGGCGGAGCCCCCATGACCAGCAACATAGCCCGGAAAGTGGTCCAGTCGTTCAAACAACCGCCCAAAGATGGTCAAGCAAACGAGGGCCTGTCACCCCGGGAATTGGAAGTTCTTGACTGCCTGACCAAGGGATTTGTTTACAAGGAGATTGCCGAACACCTTGAAGTCAGTTACGCGACTGTCCGCACGCATATCGAGCGGATCTATGAAAAACTTCATGTTCGTTCCCGATCCCAGGCCGTTGCCAAATTTCATCAGTTGTAGGTTGAATCGGGGGGCAGGCTTGATCCCATTTGGCCCGGTTGAACTGTTTGCCGCAAGGGCGATAACTCACCAGCCTGCGGAATTATTTCAGTTCATTTGCACACCAGCTCAGCCTCCGGGCTGGTTTTCAAGGGAAGTTGCGGGTCGGTTCCATTGGCAACGATGGCGCGACAGAGCTCCAATTCCGGCAGGGTTTCAAACGTGGCGTGATAGTAGTCTTTGTTTTTCAATCCGCCGGCTGCCGCTTCGTCCAGCACCACCAGACAATCCGCATGCAATTGTAGTGCGGTGGCTGGAATCATGCTGGTTATGGGACCTTCCAGAGCTTGGGAGACAATGGTCGCCTTGTCTTCCCCCGTGGCCAGCAGCAGGCATTGGCGGCATTCCAGGATCGTCTTCAGGCCCATCGTAATGGCACAGCAGGGCATTTCTTCGGGGGCTGAAAACAAAGGCGCATTTTGTAAGCGCGTGGCTTGCGACA
>JAJXXI010000407.1 GCA_021781185.1 bacterium | reverse complement strand
CGCAGCGGAACTGCGGCGTTTGCAGACGGCCCAGCAGGCCATCAAACTCACCTCATGAGAATTTTTGCCACGCTCCGAACCGCCTTGCGCGCCCTGCGCCGGAACAAAATGCGCACCGTGTTGACGATGCTGGGCATGATCATAGGCGTCGGTGCCGTGATCGCCTCGGTCAGCATCACCAGCGGTGCCAAGGAGCAGGTGGAGCAGCAAATCGCCAGTCTGGGCGAAAACATGCTGCTTATTTTCCCGGGCTCCTTCAGCTCCAGCGGCGCGCGGTTGGGGTGGGGCAACTGGCACAGTCTGCGGCTTGATGATGCCTTGGCCATTCAATCCCAGCTTCAGGGCGTGACCGCCGTCAGCCCCGAAAACCGGACTCGCACCCAGGTGATTTCTGGCAATCAGAACTGGAACACCATGATCCAGGGCGAATCTCCCGAGTATCTCCAGATTCGCCAATGGCCGCTGGTCGGGGGCGAAATGTTTGACAACCAGCAGGTCCGCACGGCCGCCAAGGTCTGCGTCATCGGCCAGACCATCGTCAAGGAATTGTTTCCCAATGAAGATCCACTGGGCAAAATGGTCCGCATCCGCGACGTTCCCTGCCAGATCATCGGCGTGCTGAAGGCCAAGGGGCTGTCCCCGATGGGATCGGATCAAGATGACGTCGTCCTCGTGCCATACACGACCGAGTTGAAGCGCATCAACCGGGAGGACTGGCTGGATACGATCCTCGTCCAAGCGGTTTCCCAGGCGGCCATGCCCATTGTGCAACAGGAAATCACCTCGCTGCTCGTGCAGCGTCACCAACTCAAGCCGGAAGGCCCCAGGGACTTCATCGTGCGCAGCCAGGAAGACATTGCCCAAGCCGCCACCGCCACCGCTACGGTGATGGGCGGTCTGCTGGCCGGCATCGCGGCCGTGTCCCTGTTTGTCGGCGGGATTGGCATCATGAATATCATGCTTGTCAGTGTGACGGAGCGAACCCGTGAAATCGGCATCCGCATGGCCGTGGGCGCGCGTGGTGGCGACGTTTTGGTGCAATTTCTCATCGAAGCCGTCACGTTGAGCATCATTGGGGGCGGCATCGGCATCGCATCCGGCATGGGAATTTCACGGCTTGTGGCCTCCATCACCCACTGGCCGACGCTGACGCCGGTCTTGTGGATCATCATCGCCGCGCTGTCCAGTGCCATCATTGGTGTGATCTCCGGATTTTATCCCGCTTGGAAGGCTTCCAAGCTCGACCCCATCGAGGCGTTGCGTTACGAGTAAACTGGGGGAAAGATTTCGCTTCCAGCCTGCTTCCCAAGCTTGAAGCTTGAAGCAAATCGCCAGCGCTCGCTTGAGCGTTGAAGGTTGAATGTTCGGGGTTTTCCGCGTTAAATTTCCGCCCAAGGCATGAGAACCGAAATCCTTTCAACCCACACGCCCGCGCTGTTTGCGGCCGCCGTGAAGCACGCGGCGGAACGGTTGCGGGCCGGTGAAGTCGTCGCGCTGCCCACCGAAACGGTTTACGGTCTCGCCGCCAATGCGCTGGACGAAAAAGCCGTCGCCAAAATTTTCCAGATCAAGGGCCGTCCGGCGCATAATCCGATCATCGTCCATGTTGCCAACCGCGAGACGGCCAGGGCTTGCGTGACGGCCTGGCCGGAACTGGCGGAAAAATGTTCCCGCTCATTCTGGCCCGGGCCGCTGACGCTGGTGCTGCCGCGCTCGGGAAAAATTCCCGGCAACGTGACCGCTGGCGGCGAAACCGTGGGGGTGCGCTGGCCCAGCCATCCGTTCATGCAGGCCGTCATCCGCGAGTGCGGATTTCCTTTGGCCGCCCCGAGCGCGAATCTGTCCAACCAGATTTCGCCCACGAACGCCGAACACGTCCGCAGCCAGTTGGCGGGACATATTTCATTGATCGTGGACGGCGGGCAGTCGCAGGTGGGCATCGAATCCACGGTGCTGGATTTGACCGTGAACCCGCCGCGCGTCTTGCGGCCGGGCATGATTCACCCGGAATCGCTGGCCGCCGTTTGTGGCGAACTGGCGCGGGAGGCGGCGACGGAGCCGGGGCGGGAAATGATCCGCAGCCCGGGAATGTTGAGGAAACATTACGCGCCGAAGGCGAGATTGCTCGTGCTGAACTGGCAGAACGACCTTGATTTGAAAGGGCAGCTCGTCACCCGGCATCTGCCGCCCGGCGCCTGCCATGTGATCGCGCACACGAAAATCCCCGCCGGCTTTGACGCAGACAAGGTCAGCGTCATTCCGCATGATGCGGAGGCGTTTGCGCGGGCGCTTTACGCGGAGCTGCACCGTTGCGATGCGGCGGGCGCGCGGCTGATCGTCGTTGAAGCGCCGCCCGGAACGCCGGAATGGTCGGGCATTGCGGATCGGTTAACGCGCGCGGCGGCCTGATTACTTCCAGCGCAACCGGTCGGTGAGAAACAACCCGGACTGCAAGGCCTCCCCGGGGGAGACCCGCAGGGGAAATCCGTCCGGAAGCTTGTTTTGGACGACGGCTTTGAGCACAAACGATCCCCAACTGCCGGCACCGCCTTGGAGGCATTCGGTGAACAGCCGGGAGTCCAACGTGTTCAAGGTCAGGTAAAGCCCGTGAACCGGCTTGATATAGTCATTGAGCGCGTAGAATGAAGCCTGCGCATTGACCGTGGTCCAGGCGCATTGCCGGTCGCCATACCAGGCCACGGCCCAGGGAACATCGCTCATGAGCAACTCATCCGGGCGCATCCAGGTGGCCATCTTTTGAACGTCCGGCGGATAATAAGGCGGATAGGCAATCGGCGAACTGGTGGGCGGCAGCAGGCTGGAGATGAGCGGTTGCCATGACAGCCCCACCACCAGCACCATGACGGCAATGCGGAACTCCGGCGACGGCGTTTTCATCTGGTTCAACAACGTCAGGAAAAACGCCACCCCGAAAATCACCACCAACGGCGTGAGCAGCACCAGCAAATTCTCGGAGTTGATTTCCGGCGAGGCGTCTGACAGGGAGGTTCTTCCCATGGCCTGAACGATGATCAGCACCCCGAGGCACATCAGGGTGAAGTAGCGCAGACGCCGCGCGGCAATGCTGCGGAGCCCGAGCAGCAGTCCGGCAAAAAACAAAAATGCCACCCAGCCGCCACCCAGCCGCAACAGGTCGCCTTGCAGGATCGCGTTGCCGTTTTGCATGAATTTCAGAAAATAGGGCCGCATCCAGTAAGCCGAGGTAAGATCGGGATTGACGGACTGCATCAACTGCGAACCCGGGAAGGCAAAAGTGCCCTCCATCGCCGCATACCCGGCCGTTCCAAACAGCGTGCCGCTTACCATCTCGTTGCGGACGATCCAGGGGGTGACCACGATGACAAAAGCCAGAAACGCCGCCGCCGCCACGCCGCCACGCCGGGCACCGCCAATCAGCGCCAGATACGCCATCACCGGCACGATCAGCCAGCCAAAGGAATATCGCGTCAACATGCCCGCGCCGGTGATGACCCCGGCGGTGATCGCCAGCAAAAATAATCGCCGGCTGGAGGACGCATCCGCCCGGCTGGTTTCCTCAAGGCTGATCAGACACCAGATCAGCCCCAGAAAAATCACCAGCAACAGCATCGTGGACTGTCCCGAAATGCTGAATCTCCAGAGCAGGTTGGCCCCCAGCATCAAAAACGCCGACAACCAGGCCGCCGGCGCATCAAATAATTTTTTGGTGATGCAAAACGTCATGATCGCCAACGCGAGCAACAGCACCTGGTTCAAAATGGCGATGAAAAATTCCGGCTTGTAACGCAGGAAATGGCCGTTCCCCGACCAGAAGGGTTTGGTGCTTGCCGTCTGCCAGTCCGGCTTCAGAATTTTCATGAACCCCGCCAGCAAGGTGGGATAGACCGGCGGATTGGCCAGGTCGGGATGGACGCCATTCAGTTCGGCGAGATCCAGAATGTTGGTCGGAGAAATTTTGCCCGCCTGCACTTCCTGGTTGTGCTTCTTGACCAGATAAATGCTGAAGGGCCGGATGAAATCAGTGGAATAACCATGCCCCTCCGCCAGATTGCGCGCCACCTGCGCCGCATCCATGGCCTCCGCAGAGTCAAAGCCGCGATAGTCCCGCAAATCATAAGCCACAATCAGGGCCAGCACCGCTGCGGACAGCGCCAAATAGGTCAGCCAGCGCGCCCCGCTGCCCACTTCCATTGCGTGAATCAACCGCTGAAGACGTTCACTCATAAATAATTAAAATTCTTCCAAATGATATTCGTGCAGTTTCCGGTGGAAGGTCCGCCGGCTCATGCCGATTTTCTGTGCCGCGCGCGTGCGGTTGCCGTCCGTTTCCTTCAGCGCACGGATGATCAATTGTTTCTCGGCATCTTTCACCGTCAAGGCTTTTCCAGGCAACGATTTGGTGTCGGCCGTCGCCAGGCCGCCGCGAACGGAAGGCGGCAGGTCGCGCACCGTGATGCGCTCGCCGCGGCACAATACCACGGCGTGTTCAATGGCCGTCCGCAGTTCGCGCACGTTGCCCGGCCAGGGGCAATGCATCATGGCTTCGAGCGCTTCCACGGTGAAATCATTCACCGGTTTGTTGTTTTCCCGCACAAATTCGCGCAAAAATGTCTGCGCCAGCAGCGGAATGTCGCCACTGCGCTCACGCAGGGGCGGCAATTCAATTTCCACCACCCGCAGCCGGAAGAACAAATCCTCGCGAAATTTGCCTGCTTTGACCAGTTCTTCCAGATTTTTATTTGTCGCCGCCACCAGCCGGACGTCAGCGGTGAGCGTCTTGTTGGAGCCGACGCGTTCAAACGTCCGTTCGCCGAGAAAGCGGAGGAGCTTCACCTGAATGGTGGCGTCAATCTCGCCAATCTCGTCGAGAAACAACGTGCCGCCCTGCGCCTGCTCAAAACGACCGATGCGCCGCTCGTGTGCGCCGGTGAACGCGCCGCGTTCGTGGCCGAAGAGTTCGCTCTCCAACAAGGTCGGCGCGAGCGCCGCGCAGTGAACGGTCACGAACGGCTGCCTGGCGCGCGGGCTCAACTGATGCACCGCCTTGGCGATGAGTTCCTTGCCGGTGCCGCTTTCGCCCAGCACCAGCACGGTGGCGCGGGTCGGCGCGACCTGCTGCACAACCTCGAAAATTTCCCGCATCGCCGGCGATTCGCCGATGATGTTTTCCAGCCCGAATTTGGAATCAAGCTGCTGGCGCAGCGAGACGTTTTCCGTCTCCAGGTTTTGCTGCCGCAGCGCGCGGGCGATCCGCATTTCCAGCTCATCAATCTGCAAACGCCCCTTCGCGATGTAATCATCCGCGCCGCGTTTCATGGCCTCCACGGCGACTTCCTCCGAGCCGTAGGCGGTCATCAGGATGCAAATCGGCGGCTTGGGCAACGATTTGGCCCGGCCGATCAGCTTCATGCCGTCCTCGTTGGGCAGCCGGAAATCCGTGAGCAGCACATCAAAATTTTCCGTTTCGAGCAGGTTCATCGCCGCCTGCGCATCTTCGGCGATGTAAACATCGTAACGCTCCTCCAGCGCGGCGCGCAGCCCTTCGCGCGTCGTCTTCTCGTCATCCACAATGAGCAATGCAGGTTTCATCCGCGGTTGGTTTTTTCTTCCAGCAATCGGGGCTTGCGCTCGTGTAGCGGCAGCCACACGCGAAATGTCGTGCCGCGTCCGACGTTGCTTTCCAGTTCGATGCGGCCGTTGTGGGCACGCACAATGCGCTGGACAATCATCAGTCCAAGACCGCTGCCCTTCTTCTTGGTCGTGTAAAAGGGTTCAAAGATATGGTTGATCTGCCCGGGCGGAATGCCGCCGCCGGTGTCCGTCACGCTCACCCAGACGCCATCGCTGTTTTCACCGGTCTGCAAGGTCAGGGTGCCGCCGGTGGTCATGGCCTGGGTTGCGTTTTTGACTAGATTCACCAGCACCTGCTGCAACTGGGTTGCGTCCACCGGCGTCGCGGTCAGATTGCGCGACAGCTTCAAGTTCACGGTGACGCCGCGGTTTTCTATTTCGGGCCGCAGCAGGTCGAGCGTCTTGGTCGCCACGTCATTCAGCGAGGCGAGTTTCATCTGCAAGGGCGCGGGCCGGATGGCGCCCAGAAACTGGGTGACGATGTAATCCAGCCGGTTGATCTCG
>JAJXXI010000082.1 GCA_021781185.1 bacterium | reverse complement strand
CATGGAACCAAATCCTTGCAAATCCAGACGAATCGGCGTGGCGATGACGCACCCGGGAAAAAGTCCGGGGGAAAAATCCAACCAGAAGGAAGCTTTCATCACGAGAAGCTACGTGAATGTGGCTTGTCCGCCCGGCACGCGAACCGGGATTTTCTCCGTCAGGACATGTTCAAAGGTTGAGGGAAAAATGATTCTCAGGGGTTGGCAAAAAGCCGGCGCACGAGAACTTCCCCTCGCTTCCTGTTACGCGGAACCTTTATTTTCAGGCTCAATTGCACTGTGACATGCCGGCCTGTTTGTCCAGTTGAAGCCGGCCCTGACCACCATCCCGGGCACTCGTGCCACGGCATGGTTCCAGCAAGTTTTCCGCATGGTGACCAAGTAGCTTTCTTCACCCTGAAAATTCCTGAAAGTTCTGCTCGACAATTTCGCCGGGCAGTTTCAAATGGATCGCGGCATGGGCAAAACAATCAAACGCATCGGCATTCTCACTGCGGGTGGCGACAGCCCCGGGCTCAACGCCGCCATCCGGGGCGTCGGCAAGACCGCCCTCGGCTACTACGGCATGGAAATCATCGGCTTCCGGGACGGTTTCCGCGGCCTCGTGGAGAACCGCCGCATCAAGCTGGACAAGTCCACGCTCGCCGGCATTCTCACCGTGGGCGGCACCATCCTCGGCACCAGCCGCGACAAGCCGCACCGCATGGTCATTGACGGTCGCACGCGCGACATGACCGATGTCATCAAGGAGAATTACCAGAAATGGGGTCTCGACTGCGTCATCTGCCTCGGCGGCGGTGGCACGCAGAAAAACGCCCTGCGCCTGCACGAAGCCGGACTCAACGTCGTCACCCTGCCCAAGACCATTGACAATGACGTGGCCATGACAGATGCGACCTTCGGCTTTGCCACCGCACTCGACATCGCCACCGACACACTGGACCGCCTGCACAGCACGGCCCACAGCCATCACCGCATCATCGTGGCCGAAATCATGGGCCACCGCGCCGGCTGGCTGACGCTGGGCGCCGGCATCGCGGGCGGGGCGGATGTCATTCTCATTCCCGAAATCCCCTACGACGTGGAAAGCATTGCCGAAGCGATCCGCCGTCGCAGCCGGCACGGGACGAATTTCAGCATCGTGGCCGTGGCCGAGGGGGCGATGAGCCGGGACGACGCCCGCGCCCTGCTGGCCGCCGAGAAAAAACTGGAACGCGCCAAGACCTTGCACGACAAGAAGGAAGCCAAGCACGAACTTGCCACGCTGGAAGTCCGCCACGCCGGCAACACGATGCGGCTGGCCAAACACCTCGAAGAACTGACCCATCTGGAATCCCGCGTGACGATTCTGGGCTACGTTCAGCGCGGCGGCACACCCAGCGCGGCCGACCGCATTCTCGCCACCCGGCTGGGCAGCGCCGCCGCCGATCTGGTCAACGAGGAACATTTCGGCGTGATGGTGGCCGCCCGCAATGACGGCACCGAACCGGTGCCGCTGGAAAAAGTTGCCGGCAAGCGCAAATGCGTTCCGCCCGATCACTCCTGGGTGCGAGCCGCGCGCGAAGTGGGAACCTGCCTCGGCGATTGAACGCGCGTTTTTGAGACCGGGTTTTCTGGGTCTTCAATCGAAACCCAAAATTAAACGCATCTTCCACACAGGGCACCGTGGCAAGGTGGAGAAAACAGCCGGCAAAAGACGGTTCCCATTAACTGTTCGGCAACTCGACAATTATGCGCATTTTCTCATGTCTGATGCTGTTGGCCAGTGCCTTAATGTTCGCGAGCGCCGGTTACGACGAATATCGCGGGGTTACTCGCATTCAGGCGGGGAGAAGCCTGCCTGAAGTCATTACCAAGACAGGTAATCCAGAACAGTTTCACAACGCGATGACATATCATTGGGCATACGCATTTGTAGTTTTGATTGCTGGCATTATCACATACATGATTGGGGCTGGCATCGAGAAGTCTGATCCATTTTCACAAGATTTTGCTGGAAACAAGGCTTTGGACGATTGGAGTGACGCCATGAAAAAAGAAGAAGAACGTCGTAAGCACCCAAAATCATGAATTCGGAACTTTTGGCCGAGTCGTTTATCAAGAGATGGTCTGCGTCCGTTAAGATCATTCTATTCGCAAAAAAATCCCCCGCCGGCAAACCGACGGGGGTTAATTTTTGACTTCGCCTCAGCCCTTGATGATGGTCGCACCGGCGGCGGGACGGGAGGCAAAGATGGCGGCTTCGATGCCGGTCTTCGCCTTGTAATCAGCCGCTATTTTCTTCGTGATGGCTTCCACGGCATCCGACTTCACCAGCGCCACGCAGCAGCCGCCAAATCCGCCGCCGGTCATGCGACAGCCATAAACCCCGCCCTGGTAGCCGATGTCCTCGGCAATTTCCACGACCACGTCGAGTTCCTGGCAGCTCACTTCATAATCGTCACGCAGCGCATAGTGGCTGGCATACATGAACTGGCCGACGGTTGGCCAGTTGGACTGGCGAATGCCTTCGGCGGCATGGGTGGTGCGCTCGATTTCACCAATGACATGACGGGCGCGGCGATAGACGACATCGCTCATCCGGCCTTTGGCTTTTTCGAGCTGGTCGGGCGTCGCGTCGCGGAGGGATTTCACGCCGAGAATCCGCGCGGCATCCTCGCATTCGGCGCGGCGTTTGGCGTATTCGCCGGAGCCAAGTTCGTGTTTCACGTTGGTGTTGACGACGAGCAGTTCCACCGAAGGATCGCGCATCGGCACGAGTTCCGTCTTGCGTGTGCGGCAGTCCAACAGGAGCAGATGCCCTTCGCGGCCCAGCGCGGAGATGAACTGGTCCATGATGCCGCAGGGCACGCCGGCAAAATCGTGCTCCGCCTTCTGCGCGAGCAACGCCTTCTCGATCGGATCAATCGGCCTGCCGGTGGCGGCCTCGATGAGCGTGGCGGTGCAGACTTCGAGCGCGGCGCTGCTGCTCAATCCGCCCCCGAGCGGCACGGTGGACAGGAAGGCGACGTCGAGCGCGGGTATTTTCACGCCGCGATTCTGGAAGCCGGCGAGCACACCGCGGATGTAGTTGGACCATTTCGGCTGCCCTTTGCCGACGGGCCCGGAAACGTCAATCGTCGCGGTTTCCTTGAAGTGCGTGTCGTAAATTGAGAAGGAGGATGACGCGGCGGATGGATCGGCGGCCATGATGGCGTAACGCTCGATGGCCATCGGCAAAACGAAGCCGTCGTTGTAATCGGTATGTTCGCCGATGACGTTGACGCGCCCGGGCGCGGCGACGATCCAGCGCGGCGGACGGCCATAATGTTTTTCAAATTCAGCGGCGATGTGAGTGGCGAGTTCTTTGAGTGTCATGACAATTAAAACGCGGATGGAGGATTGAGGATGGAAGATGGGAACAAGCGGAGGCCCAAAGCCATCCTCCACCCTCCATTCTCCACCTTCGACTCAGGCCGATGGCGGGGTCTTGCTGCCTTTGATCGCGCCGAGCAGCATGAACACGCCGAAGACCAGCAGCACCAGGCCCCAGATAAGGTTGATGTTGATGCCGAGCGAGATGGCGTGGTCGGATTTCACCACCACGCCATAAATGGTCAGCAGCGCGCCGATGAGCGTGAACATGAGGCCGATTGGCCAGCGAATATCGAGTCCCATAAAATCAGTTCCTTTCAGTTACTTGGTTCACCAGAAAATAATGTTCAGAATCACGCACGCGATGAGCAGAATGACGCCGATGACACCCGGCTGCATATAAACCGGCAGGTGATCGGCTTTGATCTTCGGCGTGAGCGAATAAACCAGCCCCTTGAGTTGTTCATCCGTCTTCTGCGATTTGGTTGCCAGCGAGATCGCCAGCGTCAGCAGGAGGCAGATGGTGAAGGCAAAGGCCGCCAGCCAGAAGTTCTGCGCCATTTCACTTGGAAACTTGCATTTTTCTGGCACCGCATGGCCCAAGATGCTCCATAGATAGGCGCCTTTCACGCCGGGCACGTTAGCCTTCGCAATGGTCAGGGCGTGAAACAGGGTCGAGCCGGCGATGCCGCCGAACAGGCCGAGGAATGCGCCCGTGCCCGTGGTCCGCTTCCAGAACATGCCCAGCAGGAAGGTCGCAAACAGCGGCGCGTTCACGAAACCGAATACAAGCTGGATGATGTCCATTGCGTTGTTATACATCGAGGCAAAATACGCCGCCGCAATGCTCAGCAATATGCCAATCACGGTGATCACCTTGCCCGTCCAGAAATAGTGGTGGTCGCTCTTGTTCTTCACAAAATATGCCTGGTAAAGATCATAGGTGAAGACCGTGTTGAACGCCGTGACATTGCCGGCCATGCCGGACATGAACGACGCCAGCAACGCGGTCAATGCCAGGCCAAGCAGGCCGGGCGGACAATATTTTTTCACGAGTGAAAGAATCACCCCGTCGTAGTCATAGGCGGAAATGCTGTTATAAATCCCTTCCTTGATATTACTGTCGGACAACTTGCTTTTGGCGTTATCCGCGATGAGGTTGGCCAGCTTGTCGCCATTTACCTTTTCGCCCAGCGCACTGCTGATGGCGACCACCGCCGTGGCGGAATCGGCGGGATTCGCGTTTTTCACGAGGTCCATGGCCTGGGTGTATTTTTCCTGGGAAATGACCGGCGGCGGGATGCGGTAATCCTTGCTCGGCATGGCGGTGAGCGCCACGGCGATCATGCCGGGAACAATCACGAGGAACGGGAAAAACATCTTCGGAACGGCCGCCACCAGCGGCGTGTTGCGGGCGGCAGCCATGTTTTTGGCCGCCATGGCGCGCTGCACGACCAGAAAGTTGGTGCACCAATAACCAAAGCTCAACACGAAGCCGAGACCGAAAATCATGGCAAAGAGATCCACGCCCATGGGATTATGCGCCGGCCCGGCGATCAAAGGCTGCCAGGCGCTCGTCCAGGCGTTGGTGGCGTATTCAGTGCCCTTCACCGCCGCCTCGCGGGCCGCCACGCCTTCCAGCGCGTGGTTCATCGCGTGCCAGCCCCCCACATCCTTCAGCCCCAGGTAAACCACCGGCGCAAAACCCAGCACAATCATGAAAAACTGAAGCACTTCCGTGTAGATCGCCGAGGTCAAACCGCCTTTCAACACATACAGCAGCACAACGCCGGAACAGATCCACAGCGCAAGGTTGTAGTCCCAGCCGAGCAACTGGTTCAGCAACTTCGCCAGCGCGTTCATCGAGATGCCCGAGGCGAAAATGGTCATCACGGCAAAGGCCACGGAATTCAGCGCCCGGACCCGTTCATCGAAGCGCATTTTCAGGTATTCCGGCACGGAACGCGCCTTGGAACCGTAGTAGAACGGCATCATGAACACGGCCAGAAAGATCATCGCCGGAATCGCCCCCACCCAGTAGAAATGCGCGGTGCTGATGCCGTATTTGGCGCCGCTGGCCGCCATGCCGACCAGTTCCAGTGCGCCCAGATTGGCCGAAATGAACGCCAGCCCCGTGACCCAGGTTGGAATCGAGCGAGCGGACGTGAGAAAGTCCGCCGAGGTTTTCATGTAACGCGCCAGTGCCCAGCCGATGCCCAGCACAAAAACGACATAGGCGATGAGAACGGTGTAGTCAATCCACTGTAGTTGGATGGGTTGCATAAAGTGTGGGCAAGGATTTAGCGATTTTCATAAGCGGTGTCAATTTGATTGGACACAAAAAAACAGCCCCTCCGTCCGGGTGAAGGCCGGCCATGCTTGCCGGCAGCCATTTGCGAGCGCTGCAAAATTGCGGACGGCACGGAGCCAAGGGGGAACTTTAAACTCCACACCGTCCGCTGCCCGGACAATTTTTCCAACGGCGGCTCAGGTGGCCATGAGCGAGACGGGAATGCTCCAATCACTGTAACCGGTGCTGCCGCCGATGGCCCGGCCACGGATGTCCGCCTCGCTGGGCGTCGGATCCTTTCGTCGTTCGGCCCAGACTAACAAATTACGTGGTTTGAAAAAGCGAAGTCACCTCAAAGCCCTCCATACGCCCGGCGTGTTTTTGAATCAATGACCTCAAGCGCGGGTTAATTACGCTACAAGGTTGGCGGGCATTGTTGTTGTTTGTTTTCGTGGGCCGGTTTTCTGCTTTTGGTTTTCTTCCCGGCGCCGGCGGCG
>JAJXXI010000103.1 GCA_021781185.1 bacterium | reverse complement strand
AATCAGCGGAATGGCCAGTGCAAAAACATTCGTCATGCCGGGATGCGCATTGTCACCGTCGGGAATGCCGGACGGCAGCAGCAGGCCGTTGACGATCAGGTTGCCGTCCTTGTCCAACTCGCTGAACGGCGTGGCGGTGAACACCGGCAGGAACGCATATTCCGAGCCCATCTGGTCCTCCGACATCACGCCGACGTAATACACCTGGCCCGGCGCGGAATTGGTGAAATAAACGAATTCCGTTCCGCCCTGGCCCAGCGCGGCGCCGTAACTGTTGGCCGTGCCGGTGATCGTGCCGGCCAGGCAGTTGGAAATCGCCACGGGATTCAGGTTCGTGATTGACGGATCGGTGGACACGTAAACATCAATGTCCGCCTCCGGCCGGGTGGCGTTGGCCACCGAGTCCGCATAAACGCCCGTGCGCGGCAGGGAAAGATCATACGAGCTGAACGTGATGAACGCGGCGTTGGTCACATCGCCGCGGTTGCCGTTGCTGTCCACCGCATTGTTCGTCACCACGTAGAAATGCCACTGGTTGGTCATGCCGATGACCACCTGGCCGTTCGGACCCCAGACCGTGTTGGTGCCCAGCGCCAACGCATTCGTCCCCAGCAGCGGCGTGTTCGCCCCGGCAAACTGGTTCATCAACGGCGCGTTCGTCGTGGTCACAAACGTGATGTTCTGGTCGCCGGTCAGGTTGTTGAAAATGCCGTCGTCCGTCACCGAGGTGATGGCGGTGGGCACTTCGCCTTCGCCCACGGACACCACGAGCGCATAGTCCTGCACCACGTTGTTCGTCTGCGCGGTCACGGCGTTCACATTCACCGAGCGGCCGAAGACGGTGACGGAGTAACGGCCCGCCAGCAGCGGCGGCAGGAGAATATTCTGGACGTTGTTGATGGTGTCCACATACGGCGGCGCATTGGTGGTCTCCGGCTGGTTGTAGCCCAGGGCCGGCGAGATGTCGTTGCCGTAATACACCTCGCCCGTCTCCAGGTTGGTGATCACCAGGGTGAGACCATTCACCAGCTTGATGGCGGCGGCGGGATCGCCCGGCGGATCCGTCCACACCAGCGTGGCCTGCAGCGGCAGATAGTTCGCGTAGTTGTTGGTGTCCAGGTTGATGATGTAAGTGTGACTCTGACCGGTCGCCAGCGCGTTGGCCGGACTTTGATCCACCAGGAACAGCGGCGAATTCAGCGACGGATTCGGTCCGATGGGCAGCGCGACGTTGTTCGTCAACGGCAGTGAATTGGTCAGGTTCGGCACGCCCCAGCCCGAATAGTTGAGTCCGTTGGTGAGCGCCAGGGAATAGCCGCCTCCGATCCGCGATCCGTTGATGAGCATCGCCTTCAGCAGCGCCGGGCTGGGCGCGACCTGCACCGTGTTGGTGAAGTAATCCTCCAGCAAGGCCAGCACCCCGGACACTTCCGCCGCCGCCATGCTCGTGCCGGATTCGTAGCGGTAAAACTGGCCCAGGTCATTGTTGTCCATGCCCAGCAGCACCTGATAATAATCCCCCACGTTGTTCGTCGTGAGGATCGTCACCGTCAGATCATAATTCACCGGCACGCCCGTGCTGTTGCCCACGGCAAAATCAAAGCCGCTGTTCTGAATGGCTGGCAGGGTCAAGGCGCCATTGCCCGGGGGAACATCCATTCGATCCGCCGTGGTCAAATAATCATAAGTGTTCGTCGTCGGATACGCGGAAAGTTTGGCATAAATCGGCAGGTCGGTCGGAAACGGGTTGGGCGACAGCCTGTTCGCCGTGATGGAGATGCTCACTCCAACCGCGTTTCCCGGCACGGATACGTTGTAATAATTCAGCGCGTTGGTGCCCACCAACTGGCCAAGGTAAGGAATGGAAGACACATTGGTCGGGTTTAGAAACGCATTGGTGTCCCACTCCTTGGAGCGCGTGGAAACCACAAACGTCCCCGGTGCCGCCAGGTCCGGCTTGAACCGTCCAAAGACGCCTTCCGTCTGCACGCCCACGTTGCCGCGCGCCGAATACCCCGCCACCTGCGTTCCCGAATCCGTTTCCGCCTGCCAGTAGGCAACCTGGTTCGTCGTGGCGGCATTGGTCCCGCTCCCTGGTGTGATGGTTGTCACTATGTTCGTGATGTTGCGGGGCAGTTCCAGCGCACCCACGGTAATGACGTTCTTGGCCGTGCCCGGCGATTGAACGGTGTCCGCGCTGCCGCCGCCGCCGGAGTCGTTGCCGCCGCCGTTGTCGCCTGCGGCAAACACAAACAGCACCGGCTGCGAACCGGTCGTTCCCGGCAGCGCATCGCGCGTGGCCGCGTCGTAGCTCGCCGCCGCCAGGTCATAATCATAATCCCCGCCATAGACCCAACTGTTGTTGGAGATCGGCGCGTTCGTCAAAGCCGCCTCCTGCTGCAACGCCTGGTCGGAATGCCCGAAATTCATCGAAAACAATGTCGCCGCCGGTGCCATGCCCCGGAACTGATTGGTCGTGGCCGGCATGACGGAACCTTGCGCATTGCTGACCGTCATGGATTCCGCGCCGTCCCCCGCAATAATGCCCGCCACATGGGTGCCGTGACCGTTCGTGTCAAACAGATCACTGGTCTGGAATCCGAAAACGCGGCCGAACAAATCCGGATGCGTCGAGTCAATGCCCGTGTCATTCACCTGCACCAGCACATTCGCGCCGGTCAGGCCCAGATAATTCGAGACCGTCTGGGAATCCGCCGCCACGCCGAGCGTGGGGCGGGACAAATCATTGGCCGGCACGCGCTGCCGGGAGACTTCCATCACCTGCACCCCGGGCACCTGCGCCAGCGCCGTCCAGTCCGCCGGCGCCAGCACACGCAGCACCGGGCCGAACACCGACGGCGCGGAGTTCATCACCACGCCCCCGAGTTGCTTGATCTGCTGCTCCGCCGCCGGGGCATCTGCGGCAAACAGCCCCAGGTTCAGCGCCGTGCCGGGCGGCAACGGCTGCTGTTCCACCGCCAGCCCGAGCAATGACGGCTGCAATTTGTAGTAGGGCTCGTAGGGCAAAACGGCCTGCACCTGCGCGTTGCCGGCCAGGGCCCCCGCGCCCGCCGGCGTAATGAGGACGAGATACGCGTTGTTCGGAATGTAGGAAACCACCCGGGCGCCGGCCGCCGCCAGCAACGCGCGGAACGGAGCGTCAATCGCTCCGCGCGCCTGCACGATGTAGGCGCCCGGATCACCCTTGGATTTCAGGTGGGCCGGAATGTTCAACGCCCGCCCCGTCGCCGTCTCGATCAGCGCGTTCTGCAGCAAAATCGCGTGCGGGTCGTCCATCAACTGGCCGAGGCCTTTCTGCGTGTTGGTCAGCCGGAAGGCCAGCCGGTTGGTGTTGAAGACGGAATGGCTGGCGGCGTTGGTCAACGGAGCCGGACCCGCCGCGACCACGGCGGGAGCGGCCGCCACCGGCGCGGCCACGGACTTGACCGGCGCGGACGGCCCCCCATTTGACGGCCAGAAATACCAGGCGCCCGCCAGCAACAGCAGGCCGAACACAATCCAAAAGCTGCGTTTCATAAAAATGCTTTAGTTAAAGACTCGCTCCAAAGGTTCCCCCGCGCCACAAGACGTTTGCCAAACCCCGCCGCCGCCCAGGCACCGGGCTCAAACCTCACGGATTCCAAGGAGGAACCGGGCACCTCCCCGCATCGGCTGCCACCGCTGGCAATGCTGGTTCTCATCCTCAATCCGGCGGCAGCACGTTGTAGCTCTCCACCGTCGTCGTGTAATTCGTGCCCGTCGGCGTCACGTGCGGGTCCACGCGGATGACCGCGCGGACGGCGCTTTCCGCCGTGACCTGATAATTCGTGACCAGGCCGAAATAGGAGTCGCCGGCCGTCACCATGCCGTCCGGCGCGGGTGCCAGCGCCTGGCCGTAGCAATAAACCACAAACTGCGGCGAAGGACTGCTCCCGCGCAGCAGCCCCAGCATCTGCTGCGGCAGCCATTCATACACCTCGTCGCTGATGCCCTTGGTGAGCTGCGCGCCGGTCCGGTTCAAGAAGGGCGACTGCTCCGTGAGCGCCGCCACGGACAGAATATCGCCTTTGTGCTCAAACGTGCCGACCACGCCATCCCCATTGGTGAAAACGGAACGCGAATTGTTGATGTTCGTCACCAGATCACCCAGCGCCGAATAAGTTCCACCCCCCCCCGCCGGCGAAATCACGAGCCAGCCGTTGGTGGCTTGAGTATTGGGATTGTTGAATAGAATATCCGGAATCGGATTGGTCAACGCCACCATGCCACTGAACAATGCCGACCACGCGGCGAGATGCGTCTGGTTCACTGACAACGCGCCGTGCGTGGCGTTGTCATTCAAACTCGTGTTGAACACATCAAACAACAGCCGGTCCTGCAACGGCCCGGAATTGCCGGCATCAAAGCCATTATAATCCCCCGTCCACGCAGCCCACGTGTTCGTCCCGGCAAACGCGTTGGCCCCGCTGTGCAGCACATTATGCGCTTTTAGATAGACCGTCTGCCACGGCGTGCCGCGATGCACCCGGCCCAGCCAGCCCACCGTCGGATAGCGGTTCGTCGGGAAATCCCAAAAGTCCGCATCCCAGACCAATGGATCTTTATAAAGCAGGTTTTCGGGATTGCCAAAATTGTGATTTGAATCCAGCAACGCCGTCGGCGCTGCTTTGCCCCAAGGCTGATAACGGCCTTTGATAATGGAAGTCGAGGGCGGGATTGGAATCAGGGTGGTGGAGGAGTCGTCGCTGTGGGACCAGACTCCATTGGCAGCACTCGTGTTCGCCCAGACTGCGGCGGCACCGGCATCAAGATCGCCGGCCAGATAATGCACCAGCGGATCATTCACCTGATACAGATACGGCACAAACACCGTCCGCGTGGCTGTATAAGGCGCCTGCACCGCCAGTGCCTTGTTGTTATAGATATAAGGCCGGCCGCCGACCTTGTAGTTATAAGTGGAGGAAGGTTGCAAGATCGAGGCAAAGTAAACCCGTGAGGCAGTGACCGGATCATTCGCCAGCCCTGGTATGATCACGCCCGGAGGGTTGGCATTCCAACGCGCGGAAGCTGGCGGATTGATGGGCTGGCTCGAAATGTCAATCTGATCAATAATCCCCCAACTGGGACTCGTGCCGCTCCCGAAGACATTCGTGGACCACAGATAATAATTGGGAGCGCCTCCAGCCGGATCGGCCAGGGGTTTGTTCAGATTGCCGTTGTCGGTCGGCCCGCGCAACTGGACGTAATCCAGAACATGCCAGGTGTTGTCCAAAATGACTGCGCGCAGCGAATTAGTCGCCAGAATTCCAAACTGCGGCAGCGGATCCAGGGTGGTGCGGTTCGTGTCCCATGCATCAAAACTGCCGGAAGGCACAAATTTCTTCTGGGTAAAATTGTAAACTTCTTGCGGAATTGCCGTATTGGTCCACAGGTTGGCCAGAAAAGAATCTGTGGCCGGCAAACCACCACCATACGCCTCCCAGCGCGATCCCGGCCAGCCAGCGGTAGCCGGGTTCAACTGGAAATTATTTGTAAAAGTCATGAGTCTGGCGGGAGTGACCCAATCTGAATTCGTCACCTCGATGTCAATTTTATGCGACACGTAAACCACTGGATTCAACAACGCGAGATGATTGGAGGAATACGAATTCCAAAAGGAAATCCCCAAACTGTTGCTGGCGCTCATCACGACCATTTGGTTGGTCCAGATCGGCCCGCCCACATAATTTCGTGCCACCTGCAGCTTGCGGGTGAACTGGGCGGAATTGACCATGGAAAATTGGTTGAATCCCGGCATGTCTTTCTTCGCCCCGATGATCCAGGGAATTCCATAGATGTTCACCAAGGTGGGTGCATTGGCGGCAAAAATCCTGTTGAAATCAGAAAGGACATAAGGAAGGGCCAACTGGCTATCCGAGGTGCTGCCTACGGTATTATAGCCATTGCCGCTGTAAAGGTTCGTGAATCCCACAACGAAAACATTACTGGAATAATCACGTTCAAAAATCGGCCGGAAGACGTCCGGATAAAACGAATTCGTCGAGGCGTCATAAATGTTGGCCGCGAGCTGGAGAATGCGGTTGACGGCGGGTCTATAGACAAACTGGCCGTTGACATACACCGGGATGTTCGTCAGCCCGAACGCCGGCAATGTGTTCGTC
>JAJXXI010000097.1 GCA_021781185.1 bacterium | reverse complement strand
CACCGGCTTGTATTCGCCCTGGTTCTCAACGCCATTGGCGTCGTCGGTCCAGAGCGTGATTTTCTGGCCGCGCTTGTCGAGGCCGGTGAACGATTCGCCGCAGCCGAAGATTTTTTCGCCTGGCGAAAGCGTGAACGCGGCGTTGTAGCTGCGCGAATAGTCCGCCGTGCGCCGCACGAAGCCGAATGGCAGCACCGGGCTGAAGGTGGATTTGTTGTCGTCCGCGTGGTCGGTTTCCGTCAGCAACCGGCCGCTTGCGTCGCGGATTTCGAGGTGGAACGGATTTTCCTGGATCGTCACCGAGCCATACGCGCTGGCGTAGCGCCAGCCGCCGGCGACTTTTTCGTATTTCCACGAATCATCCGTCGGCACCGGCCCGGCGAGCATCAGCTCCGGCTGGGGCGGATGCACCTGCGGCCCGCTGGTCATGCGGATGCGGAGCGTGCGCGGCGAAACGAAATCAATCGAGAACGGCAGTTCGGGGTTGGCGGCGTATTCCCGGGCCGGAAATTCGTTCTGCTCAACGGGGGTGATGAGCGAGAGATCGTTGTCGAACGCGTGCCGGACGCGATACTGCGCCCGCTGATAGACAATTTTTCCGGCATGAGTTGCCGGATCAAATTCCGAGACCTTGTCGGCGAGGTAATACGTGTTTTCCAGCGCGCGAAAATCACCGCTGATGTCCACGGGATCGTTCAGCAATGTCGGTGGCGCAGCGGCAGCGGCGGTGGCGGTGGCGGCGGCAAGGCAGAGCAGGCTGGCGGTGGCGATTTTGTTCAACGCAATCATGTCGGGATCAATATGCTTTGGGTGTCAATTGTGTCGTTCAGTGTTGCCGATGTGGGCGATTTCGTCTTGTCATAAGAATGCCTGAGCCGGGGCGGTTGAATTGACTTGCAGCTTTTGCCTCGCACTGGACAAAATGAACCGATGTCCCATCGCACCGTCGAAAAAAAGCTCTTTTGCCGGTTCGTATTGGTTTTCGCGATGATCGCCGCCGTTTTTTTTTCCGCAACGGCCGCGCCGGACTATTTCACGCGCACCTGGCAGGTGGAGCAGGGGCTGCCGCAAAACAAGGTTACCGCCGTGGTGCAGGCGCGCGACGGCTACTTGTGGGTCGGCACCTACAACGGCCTGGCGCGGTTCGACGGTGTCCGCTTCACGGTCTTCGATGAGAACAACACGCCGGAACTGCGCAGCAGCCGCATCACAAGTCTGTATGAAGCCCCTGACGGGACGCTGTGGATCGGCACGGAAAGCGGCGACGTGACCCGATACAAGGACGGCCATTTCGCCGCCGTGCCGTTGCACGTGAATTGGAGCGGCGGAAAAATTTACGACATCTCGTCGGACGAATCAGGAGATGTCTGGTTGATGAACGAAGCCGGCGAACTCGCGAGGGTGCGGGACGGTCGGGTGTTGACTCCGTCGGCCGGCATCATCGCCAAGGTGGTCGCCTTGTCGCGGTCGGCAAGTGGCCAGATTTGGGTTGATCGTGAGGGACGGGTGTCGCTTCTCAAGCAAGGCCGGTTGCTGCCCGTTGGATTTGCGACGACCAACTCCGAAACCTATCCATATATCCAGGGAATTGCTGCGAGTCGTGATGGAGGATTATTGGTGGCCTGTGATGGCCGCATCAAAAAATGGCGGGCCGGCCAATGGGTGGCCGATTTGGGCGTCGCCCCGTGGGGGTGGAACATTATCGCGAACCTCATGGAAACTTCCGATGGCGTGCTGGCGGGCGGCACGTCAAGTGACGGACTGTGGCTGGTTTTTCCCGATCAAACCAACACGCCCGCGCTGCATTTTGACCATGCCAACGGACTTCCGTCAGACTGGGTGCTTTCTCAGTGTGAAGATCGCGAAAAGGATTTATGGTGCGGCACGGGCGCGGGATTGGTGCTCATCCGCCAAAACAATCTGGAGACGGTTTCGCCGCCGGACAAGTGGAAAGGCCGTCCCGTGCTTTCCGTGCAGCCGGCTCCGGGCGGCGCGCTGTGGGTTGGCACCGAAGGCTCGGGTTTGTATCGCCTGCAAAACGGTGCCTGGACGAATTTCAACAGTGTGCAGGGCATCCGCAATTCCTACATCTGGTCGCTGGCCGTGGATGGTGCGGGGAATATCTGGGCCGGCACGTGGGGCGGCGGATTGTTCGCACAGAAGAGCGGTTTGTTTGATTATGCGCCGGGGTTGGAAAAAGTTCTTTTGCCGATGCCGGCGCTTTTGTTTGTGGGCGACGAACTCTGGATCGGCACAACCGAGGGCGCGCTGCGTTATCAAAACGGAAAATTCAAACGGTTCAAAGAAATTGCCGGCAAGCCATTCGGCGACGTGCGGGCCATTGCGCAGGACAAGTCAGGCGCGTTGTGGTTCGGCACTGCGGGTGGTGGTCTGGTGCGTTTGCAACATGGCAATTTCCTCCGGTTCAAAAAAACCGACGGACTTTCGTCCGAGTTCATCGAATGCCTGCATTTCGCGGACGATGGCGCGCTCTGGATTGGCACGTTCGGCGGCGGGTTGGATCGGTTCAAGGATGGAAATTTTTCCGTCATCAACCGCAAACAGGGGTTGCCCAACGGCGTCATCGGCCACATCGAAGCGGACGGACGCGGCTGTTTCTGGATGAGTTCCTATGGCGGCATCCTGCGTGCGAGCGAGAAGGATTTGAACCGCTGCGCCGACGGTAAAATCGCGAAGGTGCCGTTTGTGTCTTATGGCATCAATGACGGGCTGCCGACGCTAGAATGTTCCGAGGGCATGCAATCAGCGGGCACCAAAACGGCGGACGGACGGTTGTGGTTTCCGACGGCGAAGGGACTCGTCGCCGTGGATCCGGCGTGCGTCACAACCAATCCGCTGCCCCCGCCGGTGCGGATTGAGGACATGCTTGTGGACGAAAAAAGATTCGCGGACGGCAATGCCGCCGGGCCGTTGAGAATTCCGCCGGGCCGGCACCGCATCGAATTTGAATACACCGGCTTGAGTTTTGTTGCGCCGGAAAAGGTGCGGTTCAAATGCCGGCTGAACAATTTTGAGACCGAATGGGCGGACGTCGGGACGAAGCGGGTGGCCACCTACAATTACATCCCGCCCGGGAATTATTCGTTCCAGGTGACCGCATGCAACAACGACGGCGTGTGGAACGAAACCGGTGCCAGCCTGAAGTTTGAAGTGCTGCCGTATTTCTGGCAGACGACATGGTTTCATGTTCTCGGCGGGGTGGCGACGGCGCTGTTGGCCGGCGCGATGGTGTGGGCTGACGCACGCCGGCGGATGCACCGCCGGCTGGAAAAGCTGGAGCGCGAGCGGGCCATGGAACGCGAAAGGGCGCGTATCGCGCAGGACATTCACGACGACCTCGGTGCGAGTTTGACACACATCGCCATGTTGAGCGGTTCGGCACGCAGCGACGTGGACGTGCCCGAACCCGTCGCCAAAAACCTCAATCGCATTTTCGACCGGGCGCGGGAATTGACACGGGCCATGGACGAAATCGTGTGGGCCGTCAATCCGCGTCACGACACGCTGGACAGTTTGGCGAATTACCTGAACCGGTTTGCGCACGATTACTTGAGCGCGGCCGAAATCCGTTGCCGGCTCGACCTGCCGTTGCAGTTGCCGGCGTTGCCGGTCACGGCGGAGATAAGGCACAATCTGTTTCTTGCGTTCAAGGAGGCGTTGCACAACGCCGTCCAGCACGGGGCCGCGACGGAAGTGCGCGTGGAGTTGAAATTGGAGGCGGAGCAATTGACGTTGCGCGTGGCGGACGACGGGCGCGGGTTCGACACGGCAGCCCCGACGGACGGCCACCCGCTGGCGGGCCGCATCGCCCATGGCAACGGGCTGGCGAATATGCGGCGACGGCTGGCGGAAATCAGCGGCACGTGCGAGATTCACAGCGAACCTGGACGCGGCGCGACGGTGACGTTCACCGTGCCCTTGCACGAAGCATAGACGTTTCCGATAATCTTGTCGGTAATAGTTACGACGAGACAGAAAATAAATTCGACGTAAGATGAGTCAGTCAAAAATGAACATCGCGGTTTGCATTGTGGAGGACGACGCCCCGGCGCGGGAAATTCTCGCCGACTGGGTGCGTCATTCCAGTGGCTTTAAGTGCGTTGGCACACACGCCAGCGTGGAAGAGGCTCTGGAACATCTGCCCGCCGAAAAGCCGTCAGTGGTGCTGATGGACATCAACTTGCCGGGCATGAGCGGCATCGAAGGCGTGCGGCACCTCAAGCCGATGCTGCCGGAAACCCAATTCCTCATGCTGACGGTTTATGAGGACGCTGACCACATCTTCGAGGCGCTGGCGGCAGGGGCAACCGGTTATTTGCTCAAGCAGACGCCACGGAGCGAATTGCTGGCGTCCATCAAGGATATTCTCGGCGGCGGCTCACCCATGACCAGCAATATCGCACGCCGCGTGGTGCAGGCTTTTCACCGGGAGGATGCCACGGTTCCAGAGTCGGCCAAACTGTCCCAGCGCGAGCGCGAGGTGCTGGAATTGCTGGCGCGCGGTTATCTCTACAAGGAAATCACGGATTCGCTGAATGTCAGCCGCGGCACGCTGAACACCTACATCCGGCGCACTTACGAAAAGCTGCATGTCCGCTCGCGTTCGCAGGCGGTCGCCAAATTCAGTCATTTCTCCTTGAACGACCCGGGCAACCGCCCGGCGAAGCCATGACCTGCGGCGCGATGGCGTTTACCACTTAAATTCGGCTTCTTCGCAGGGCGCTGTTTGAAAATGTGGCGGCACGCGTCCCTGCCTGCTAAAGAGGGTGGTGGCTCACCACCCCGAAAAACTGTCGGAAGGTTAAAACACTCGAATACACCTGCGGTTTTCTTTGCGGCGACATGGTTCCGCCAGGCGGAAGCCGCTGCTCCCGGCGTAATGCACTTGGTCAGATGCCGATGCTGCGTAGCATGCAGTCATATCCTTTCTCGACATGACGTGCAGGGCGTGCTGAGCGATATTCACGTCATGCAAGCCCCCGTTCATTGTGACGCAGCAGTTGTATTGGACTAGTGAATTGCAATTTTTCCAAAGCCGCATAAACCGCCAACTCAACCCAGACAGAGCAGTTATTAATAAACCAAACCCGAAAAACCAGTAATATGAAAACCAGAAAATTACTTTCGCTGACAGCGGCTCTGGCTGCCGTCACGCTAATCGCCGGCGTTCAGAGCGTGACGGCTCAGTCAATCGGCTGCAATATCACGACCAACAACGCAGGCGGTGTTGACTTGAACAGCGGGGGAGCCAATGCGATGTTGCCAACCGATCTGGCGGGCGTGCCTTCCCTGACAGGCTCGCTTTCGGCCACGCAAACGAACTGGAATAATTTATGCCGGTATGGCAGTGGCACGCTCGCGCTGACCGACAGCACTGGCGCATCTCACAATTTTGATCTCCAGTGGGATTGCCCCAGCTCGGACTCCACAGGAACCGGGGCGGGCCTCGGCACACCGGATGGAAAATTGATGGACGGGTTTGGGTTTTCATGGGGTCCCGGCGCTGCGACCCCGCTTGGTAACTCCTGCTATGGTTCAGCTACCGCTGATAAACCGCTCGTTTATATCAGCGGCTTGCAGGCATGGATCACCAATGTTCCAAACGCGGAATGTTACGGTGTGGTGTTTTACGTCTCAGGATATAATTATTATGAGACGGGGGAAGGTTATGTGGAGTCAGTCAGCGGCAGTCCTTTGAACAATACCATGGTCGAAGGCTCTAGTTTGGTGCCTCACTTGTTTGAACATTATACTTCACATTATGCTGGAACTTACATTCCCGTTACCAGCACGAATTCGGGTTCGGCGACTTCGGGAAATTACATGTTTTTCAACGGGTTGACCAATGACGCGGTTTTGCTTCGCCTGCAATCCAGTGGCTATGGGTCGGGGCTGAACGCTTTTCAATTTGTTCCAGTCTATCCCAGCGTGCCAACTGCCGCCACGCCCACCATCAGTCCTTCCAGCACAGTCTATGCGGAAGTGCCGGTGACGATCACTGAAGTTGCGACTCCTGACCCGATTCACACCAATCTTTGGTATCAGTGGCAGTCTGACAATGGCAGCGGCGGGGCCGCGACCAATAATATCTTGAATGCCACCAACACGGTCTATTCGTTTACCCCAACGAATTCTTCTTCGACTTACACT
>JAJXXI010000122.1 GCA_021781185.1 bacterium | reverse complement strand
AAAAGCGCCAACCTTCTTCACGCGATTGCTTGTCGTGCCTAAAAGGCGTAAAACATCGGCCACACCATGAACGTTGAACAGCAGAAGCAAACCGGGAAAACCAGGCTGCGGAATTGCAGTCTCCCTTGCCTTGGCTTGCTCCTGTTGATCTGCCTGCCGGCCACCGGCCGGGCCGACTCTCCCGACTGGGAAAACGAGCAGGTTCTGCACATCAACACCGAGCCGCCGCACGCCACATTCATTCCGTTTGCGACCGTGGAACAGGCATTAAACGGCGACGCCACCAATTCGCCGTATTATTATCCGCTGGATGGCGAATGGAAATTTCACTGGTCACCCCGCCCGGAATTGCGCCCGACGAATTTTTTCGGGACAAACTTTGATGATTCCGCCTGGAAAAGCATTCCCGTTCCCTCGAACTGGCAGATGGAAGGTTATGGCACGCCGATTTATCTCGGCTCCGGATACACCTTTAAAATTGATCCGCCGCGAGTAATGGATAAGCCGCCGACCAACTGGACGGCATACGTGGACCGTGACCCGGTCGGTTCGTATCGCCGCACGTTTGAGCTGCCGCAAAACTGGAATGCCCGGCGTGTGTTCATTCATTTTGACGGCGTGGACAGCGCGTTTTATCTCTGGATCAACGGGACCCGCGTCGGCTTCAGCAAGGACTCCCGCACCCCGGCGGAATTTGATCTCACGGATTTTGTGAAGGCCGGGGTGAACCAGATTGCGGTGGAGGTTTATCGCTGGTCGGATGGCAGCTATCTTGAAGACCAGGACATGTGGCGGATGAGCGGGATTTTCCGTCCGGTCTATCTTTTCTCGACCGCCGCCGCACGCATCCGCGATTTTGCGGTGCGGACGGATTTGGACGCCGGTTATCGCGATGCGATTTTGCAAATCAAACCAACCTTGGCGGCGGAAAAGAGCCTTTCACTCTCGAACTGGACAGTGCGGGCGCAGCTTTTTGACCCGGAGGGAAAGGCGGTTTTCGCACGGGAATTGCGTCACGACGCGGCGGAAATCCTGAACGCCAATTTCAGCGCGAAAATTCTCGACGCCCGGACGCCGCAACGCGGCGAGCCGAAATTCGCCTGGCTCGAAGCCAACGTAAAAAACCCCGCGAAGTGGACGGCCGAAACGCCCAATCTTTACACGCTCGTCCTGACGCTGAACGACGAGCGCGGAAAGGTAATTGAAGCCGACCGTTGCCAGGTCGGTTTCCGAAAGATTGAAATTTGCAACGGACGATTCCTCATCAACGGCCAGCCGGTCCGGCTGCGCGGCGTGAACCGGCATGAGATTGATCCCGACACCGGCCACTCGCTTTCGGAGGCGCGCATGGTCCAGGACATCACGCTGATGAAGCAGGATAACATCAACGCCGTGCGCACCTGCCATTACCCTGACGATCCTCGCTGGTATGATCTGTGCGATCGCTACGGTCTTTATGTTTTGGACGAGGCGAACATCTGCACCCATGGCACGCGCGGCCTTCTGGCCAGCGATCCAAGCTGGACCGGCGCATTTCTTGACCGCACGCAACGCATGGCCGAACGCGACAAAAACCATCCCAGCGTCATCATCTGGTCCATGGGCAACGAGTCCGGCTATGGTCCAAACTTCGCGGCCGTTTCCGGCTGGCTGCATGAGTTTGATCCCACGCGACCGGTGCATTACGAAGGTGCGCAAGGGAAAATCGAGGATCCGCCCACGGTGGACATCCTTGGCCGATTTTATCCGCGCCTCACTACGGAGCCTTATGCCATGCCGGACAATCCCTGGAATCAACGCTGGGACAAATTCCTGGAAATCGCGGAGCGCACCAACGACGACCGTCCGGTGCTGGCGACCGAATATGCCCATGCGATGGGCAACGCCATCGGCAATTTGCAGGATTACTGGAACGAGATTTATTCCAATCCACGGATGCTCGGCGGTTTCATCTGGGAATGGTGCGACCAGGGCTTGCACCGCGCCCGGACCAATGCTCCCGGAAAATTCTTCACCGCCATGGGCGGCGATTTTGGCGACGTGCCAAATGCCGGCGGTTTTTGCATCAAGGGACTGGTGAGCGCGGAGCGGAAAGTGTTTCCCAAGTATTGGGAGGTGAAAAAGGTTTATCAGTCGGTGACGATTGAACCGATGGATTCGAAGCCGGGCCAAGTCATCGTGAAAATCATCAACCGGAATTCGTTTTTGAACCTGACCAATTACGATGCGCACTGGTCGGTCACCAGCAGTGAAGGCGCAGAAATCGAGGCGGGCGTGTTGAAGCCGGTGGATTGCGCGGCTGGAAAATCATGCCCGTTGAAAATTCCGGTTAAGCCCATCCCGGCACCGGCAGCCGGCGCGGAGTTCTGGCTGCGGATCAGCTTTCACACCAAAACTGTTTCCCTCTGGGCACCAGCCGGGTTTGAAGTGGCATGGCAGCAATTAAAACTGAATGTGCCGACCGGCGCCAAGGTGGCTGCGCCCGGGCCGGGCGCGCTTCGTCCGCTTACACTCATTGATAACGGTGACACGACGAGAATTGTCGCAACAAATTTTTCCGCCACGTTCAGCCGCATGACCGGAACCTTGACCTCCCTGCAATTCGGCGGGCGCGAAATGCTCGCGACGAACGGCAACGCCGGACCGGTCCTGCAATTGTTTCGCGCACCGACAGACAACGACAAAGGCTTCGGCAAATGGCTGGCGCGCGACTGGCACGAAGCCGGTTTGAGCCACCTCGTGCGCCACGTCAAATCTTTTTCCGTCGTGCAAACAAAGCCCGGCGAGGTGCAAGTCAGCACCGTGGTTTCAAACCAGGCGCTGACCGGCGGTTACACCTTGAAATCCGTCTGGACGGTTCACGGGGATGGTTTGGTGGACATGGATGATTCGTTTGAGCCGTTCGGCTCGCTGCCGCTGCTGCCACGAGTCGGCGTTGTGATGCGCCTCGCGTCAGAATATGAAAACGTCCACTGGCTGGGGCGCGGGCCGTGGGAAAACTATGTTGACCGCAAAGACAGCACGGACATGGGCGTCTGGAGCAGCACGGTCACCCAACAATATGTGCCCTATGTCCGGCCGCAGGACACGGGCAACAAGGAGGATACGCGCTGGATGGCGTTGACGGATGAAAGGGGAACCGGGCTGAAAATTTCCGCCAAAGAAAATCCATTCTCATTTTCCGCGCTGCATTTCACGGCGAACGATCTCGCGACCGCGCGGCACAACTATGAGTTGCGCGCCCGCCCGGAGGTCATTTTGTCGCTGAATGCAAAACAATGCGGTTTGGGCAACAGCAGTTGTGGTCCGGGGGTTTTGAAGAAATATGCCGTGCCAGCCGGAGATTACACTCTGAAATTGCGTTTCACCCCGGTCAATCCATGATAATTGAAAGCGCCGAGCCAAGTCATCAATTACTTTCTGAGCGTTGCAAGCTTTCCAGACCAACCCGGCCAAGCGTGATTTGAGAGATGACGCCAAAGCGCCAGGCAATGACTTTCCCCATTTCGCCAGTGCATTTTTCCCAAACTGATTTGCGCAATCCGACATTCCGCGAAACCTCAATCCGTGATACTTTGAAAGCTCAATGCCAACATGAAAATCATCCCCGCCATATTTTTATCTCTCAGCCTGCCGCTGTGCGCCGCGACTTTCAACGTGCGAGACTTTGGTGCCGTGGGTGACGGCAAAACGCGGGACACTGCCGCCATCCAGAAGACCGTGGACACCGCAGCCGCAGCCGGCGGCGGGACCATCTTGATTCCGGCCGGGAAATTTTTGACCGGTCCCTTTACGCTGGCCAGCCGCATTAATCTGCATCTCGCCGCACATGCGGTCATCCTGATTGACAACGACCTGAGCCGTTATCCCATTGTTAAAAGGCGCTATCAGGATGCCATCACCGCCAACGGCGCGCATGACCTGGAACTTTCCGGCGAAGGGACGATTGACGGCCAGGGCGAAGCCTGGTGGCAGGCATTCCGGGCGGATCCGAAGATGACGCACCGGCCCTACATGATCAAGTTTTCCGACTGCACGGGGTTGAAGGTGACGGGAGTCACCCTGTGCAATTCGCCGATGTTTCACCTGGTGACTCAGAATTGCACGGACGTTACGATCCAGGGAATCACCATCAAATCTCCGGAGCACGCGCCAAATACTGATGGCATTGACCCTTCAGGGTGGAATTATCTCATCACCGACTGCAACATTGACACCGGCGACGACGACATCGCCATCAAGCCGGCCCCCAACAGTGGGCGCACGCCCGGCAACAAGAATTTCACGGTCAAAAACTGCACCTTCGGACACGGGCATGGCATGTCCATCGGCGGCGGCACGGCCGGCGGAATCGAGAATTTGACGGTGGATAACTGCACGTTCAACCAGACGGATTACGGCATCCGCATCAAAACCCTGCGCGGCAATGGCGGGCTGCTGCGGAACTGCACGTATGAAAATTTAAGGATGACGGCGATTCAAAAAAGTCCGATCAGCATCGTGGACTATTATCCGGAGCGCAATGCCCCCAAGGATCCGTCCACGGAAACGGCCGACCCGGTCAAGGATCGCACGCCCTTGAACCAGAATATCGTGATCCGCAACGTCACCGCCAATGATTGCCCGAACGCCGGCATCATCCGCGGATTGCCGGAAGCCCCGATAGCCGGGCTCACCTTTTCCAACGTCCACATTGCCGCGAAGACGGGCATGAAGATCTATCACGCCCGGAACGTCCGGTTTGTGAATTCAAGCATCGCGGCTGAAAATGACAAACCGCTCACCACCTACGACGCGGAAGTCTCGGGCCTGAAATAACAACGCACAACAACGCAACCTGAACCTCAAGCAACCTGACTGACATTATGAATTCGTTTACCCACCAAACCCGATTTGCGGCGGCGCTCAGCACCTGCCTGATGCTGGCTTTCGGCCCCGCCCACGTCGCCACCGCCGCCGCGTATAACGTGCGGGAACTGGGAGCCAAAGGCGATGGCGTCACCCTGGACACCGCCGCCATTCAACGGGCCTTCGACAACTGCAAAAAAAATGGCGGCACGGTGGAGTTTCCGCCGGGAACTTACCTGAGCCAGCCGCTGAAAATCCGCTCGCAGACCACCATCGTGCTGGAACCGGGGGCCACGCTGCTGGCGACCACCAACCAAAGCGATTTCATGAAAGTGCCGGGCGACTGGTTGCTGGCCAAAAGCGGGAGCGATTTCATCCCGTTCATCACGGGCAGCGATTTGAAGGACGTGACCATTACCGGCGGCGGCGTGATTGACGGCAACGGCGCGGTGTGGTGGGGTGAAGCAGAAAAGGCACGGCAGAAAAAATCCGGCTACACGCTGCCCCGCCCCAATCTCCTGGTGATTCAACGCTCAACGAACGTCCGGCTGGAGAACATCACCCTGCAAAACTCGCCCAAGTTCCATTTTGTGCCGACGGAATGCGAGGGCGTGGTGGTGTCCAACGTGACCGTGCTGGCCCCCGCACGCGCCGCCAATACCGACGCCATTGATCCGAGCGCCTGCAAGAGCGTTTTGATCACCCATTGCCGGATTGACGTGGGCGACGACAACATTGCCATCAAGGCGGGCAAGAAAGTCGCCGGCCGCGAATTTGCCTGTGAAGACATCACGGTGACGGACTGCACGTTTCTGCACGGCCATGGCATGAGCATCGGCAGCGAGACGGCCGGGGGCGTGCGCAATGTAACGGTCAAAAACTGCACGTTTGAAAACACCGAAAACGGCCTGCGCATCAAGTCCACACGCGGCAAGGGTGGCTTGATTGAAAACATTTCCTACAGCGACATCACCATGTCGAACGTGAATCCGGCCATCACACTGACGTGTTCTTATGCTAACAATTCCGCCGGCGACACCGGGCAGCCGGCCATCGCGGACGAAGCCACCAAGAAATCCGGAAAGATTCCAACTTATCGCAACATTTACATCACAAATTTGACGGCCACCTGCCCGAAAGAAGCGGGCATCATCTCTGGTTTGCCCGAAAGCCCGATCACGGAGGTGGTCATGGAAAACGTGCAGATCCACGCAAAAACCGGAATGGTCGTTAAAAATGCCAGCGGCATTCGATTCACAAATTCTTCAATTGCAGTCGAAAAGGGAAGCAATCTCATCACGGAAAACGCGACGGTTGAGGGCTTGACT
>JAJXXI010000414.1 GCA_021781185.1 bacterium | reverse complement strand
GGTTCAGGTTGACAACCACTTCTGGTATTTCACCCAAACCGTGCTGGTGATGACCGCAGGCACCATGTTGCTGATGTGGTTGGGCGAGCAAATCACCGATCGCGGTATTGGCAACGGCGTTTCGCTCATCATTACTGTCGGCATTTTGGCGCGACTACCCAACGCGGTGCAGGGATTGGTTGACATGTTTTCGACTCACGGGGGAACTGTTGAGGCGCAGCACAACCTTACCACTACCGCCCCCGTTCTCATCCTTTTGCTGCTTTTGGTTATTGGCGGGGTTATCGCCATCACCCAGGCGCAGCGCAAGATTCCTGTGCAATATGCACAGCGTGCGGTTGGGCGAAAGATGTATGCCGGGGGCACCTCCTTTATGCCGCTGCGCGTAAACTATTCCGGTGTCATGCCTATAATTTTTGCGCAGTCCATCCTGATGTTTCCGCGTCCGGTTCTCCTGTGGCTGGCGAGCACCATCAAGGTTCCTGTGCTTCAGGATTTCCTGCGTTCTTTCGCCACGCAGATTGATTATGGCCATTTTTTGTATATGGCCTTTTACTCACTGATGATCTTGTTCTTCTCTTATTTTTGGGTAGCGACGCAGTTCAACGAAATCCAGATTGCCGACGATTTGAAGAAAAATGGCGGCTATATTCCCGGTGTTCGTCCCGGGCAGGGAACAGCAGACTATCTGCACAATGCGATGAGCCGGATCACACTCGCTGGCGCAATTTTCCTGACGATCATAGCCACGCTTCCGATCATCATAGCCAGGCCGGACGTGCTGAATATTAACCAACAGGTCGCGCAATTCTTTGGTGGCACGAGCATCTTGATCGCGGTGGGTGTCCTGCTGGATACCATGCGCCAGATTGAATCGCATTTGATGATGCGCCACTATGACGGATTCCTGAAAAAGGGCCGAGTGCGTGGCCGGTTTTAAATTTTGTGGCCGGAATAAAAATCAAGAGCGCAGAGGATTTGGAATTAATGCGCCCGGCTTGTGCGGTGGCGGCGTTGGTTCTTGATGAAACTGCTGGGTTTATCCAGCCTGGAGTTACGACGCGGCAAATTGACAGTTTTGCGGCTGAACGCATCAAAGCGCATGGGGCAAAGAGCGCGTTTTTAGGCTATCGGAAATTCCCATGCCATACGTGCCTGTCGGTCAATGAAGAAGTTGTTCATGGCATTGCCTCGGACCGGGAGTTGAAATTTGGAGACATTGTCAGCGTGGATGTCGGGGTTGCGTTCAAAGGCTTCATCGGCGACACGGCAAGAACGGTTGTGGTAGGCGGATGCAGTGTGGCGGCGCAGAGATTGTTGGATGTCACCGAACAGTCGCTTTATTTGGGGATTGCCCAGGCTCGTCCGGGCAACCGGGTGCTGGACATCTCCTGTGCCGTGCAGAAATACGTGGAGACGAATGGTTATAGTGTGGTTCGGGAATTTGTCGGTCACGGGGTGGGCCGCAGCATGCACGAGGAACCGCAGGTGCCGAATTTTGACGAGGGTAATAAAAATTCGCCCAAGTTGCGTCCGGGCATGACCATAGCCATCGAGCCGATGGTGAATGCCGGCGCAATGGACATAAAAATTTTGAAAGACGGCTGGACAGTGGTGACACGAGATGGTTCACTATCTGCCCATTTTGAGCATACCGTCCTGGTGACAGACGGCGATCCGGAGATTTTGACATGGGCGAAAAAGCCTTCTGCGTCGAGGGACGTGTGATGGATGCGTTGCCGAACGGCACGTTTCGCGCCGAACTGGCCAATGGTCATCAGTTGACGGCGTTTTTGGCAGGTCGCGAAAAACAAATTTGCGCCGGAAAAATAAAGACCGGCGACATCGTAAAGTTACAATTGACGCCTTACGACTTGAGCGTGGGGCGTATTTTAGTCGAAACAAAGAAATAGATTTAGAAAATGAAAGTCAGAGCATCAGTCAAAAAAATGTGCGAACACTGCCGGATTATCCGTCGCCGCGGTGTCATTCGCGTCATTTGCACGAACAAACGCCACAAGCAACGGCAAGGTTAATTTTTAAAAATTATGGCACGCATCATTGGAGTGGAAGTTCCGCCCGGCAAGCGCATTGATATCGCGCTCCGCTATATTTATGGCATCGGCCCCGTCAACGCGATCGAGATTCTCGAACGCGCGAACATTGACCCCTCCATTCGGGCAAAGGATCTCACCGAGGCGCAGCTCTCGCAGATTGTTCATGCGATTCAAGAGGGCAAATACGTCATCGAAGGCGACCTGCGCCGCGAACTGGGCATGAACCTGAAGCGGCTCCAGGGCATCAAGTGCTATCGTGGTGTCCGTCACCTGCGCAGCCTGCCGGTGCGCGGTCAGCGCACGCAGACCAATGCCCGCACCCGCAAGGGGCCCCGCAAGACGGTGGGTGTGCAGCGCAATCCCACTGCCAAGGCTGGTATCCACTAACAACTAAATTTCGATATGTCCGAAGAAAAAAAGAAACCTGCCGCGCCGAAGAAGGAAAAGGAAGTGAACCCCGCTGCTGACGCACCTGCTGCGGAAGCCAAGCCTGCAAAGAAGGCCGTGCCCGCTGCCGAAGCTGCCGCTGCTGCCGGTGCCGCCAAGGCTGCGGAAGCGGTTGTGCCGGCCGCCCCGACGGCTGCCGAATTGCTCGGTGAGGATCCGAACGCAAAGAAGATTGTCAAAGCAAAGCACGCGAAGAACGTTGTTTCCGGCATTGCGAACATTCTGGCCACTTTCAACAACACCCAGGTCACGATCACGGACGCGCAGGGCAATCTTATTGGCTGGTCCAGCGCCGGCCGGGTTGGTTTCAAGGGGTCGCGCAAGAGCACGGCTTACGCCGCGCAGATGGTGGCCCAAGATGCCGCCCGCCAGGCGATGTCCCACGGCATGAAGGAAGTCGAAATCCGGGTCAAGGGTCCTGGTTCCGGCCGCGAATCCGCCATCCGCGCCCTGCAGGCCATCGGCTTGGAAATCAGCACCATCAAGGACGTGACTCCGGTGCCGCACAACGGTTGCCGCCCGCGTAAAAAACGCCGCGTCTAGTCTCAACATTCACCTTTCAACTATTTACTAAAATGGCACGTTATACAGGTCCCCGCGTCCGCATCAGCCGCCGTTTCGGAGTTCCGATTTTCGGCCCGACGAAATATCTTGAACGCCGTAACTACGCTCCCGGCGTCCATGGCCCGAAATCTCGCCGCAAGACCACCGAATACGGTCAAGGTCTGATTGAGAAGCAGAAACTTCGTTACTACTACGGGTTGATGGAAAAGCAGTTTCGCGGCGTTTATGAAAAGGCGCTGAGCCGTCGTGGCGTCACCGGCGAGACGATGCTCCAAATTTTGGAAACCCGGTTGGATAATGTTGTTTTCCAACTTGGTTTCGGTAACACGCGTGCCGCTGCCCGGCAGTTCGTCAATCACGGTCACGTCACCGTGAATGGTCGCAAGGCCACGATTGCTTCATTCGCCCTCAAGGTGAATGACGTCATCAGCGTCAAAAACAACAATGTCTCGAAGCAACTCGCCACCAAGAACCTGGAAGTCTCCGCCAGTCGTGCGGTGCCGGATTGGCTGTCGCTGAACAAGGAAGAGCTGAAAGGCACGGTCATGCGCATCCCCACGCGTGACGAGATCCAGCCCATTGCCAACGAGCAGGCTGTCGTCGAATTTTATTCCCGCTAAACCGCAAACCAAAACAATTACACGGGCTTTCCGGCCGGGAATGAATTTTAGCCGGGAAAGCCAGATTAAAATTGTTGAAAGGATACCATGCCAGTTCGTCTAGGACGTTTTGAAATGCCCAAACGGTTGCAGAAAGATGAAGCTTCTGCCACTGAAACCTACGCCAAGTTTATTGCCGATCCGTTTGAAACCGGTTACGGCCACACCATTGGCAACTCGCTTCGCCGGGTGCTGCTTTCCTCCTTGGAAGGTGCGGCGATCACCTCATTGAAGGTGGACGGCGCGATGCACGAATTTGCCACAATTGAAGGTGTCGCCGAAGACGTCACCGACATCGTGCTGAACCTGAAGAAGGTCAAGTTCAAAGCCCACACTCGCGACGAGCAGGTGCTGATGCTTTCGGTCAACAAGGAAGGTGCGGTAACCGCTGCCGACATCCAGACCAATCAGAATGTTGAACTGGTCAATCCTGGCCAGCACATTTGCACGCTGGACAAGAAGAAGAAATTTGAAATGGAGCTGACCGTTAAAATCGGTCGCGGCTTCTGCCCGAGCGATGAAAACAAGAAGCCCGGTCAAGCCATTGGCATCGTGGCGATTGACTCCCTGTTCTCCCCGGTGACCCGCGTGCGCTACAGCGTGGAAGCGGCCCGCGTCGGCAACCGCACCGATTACGACCGCTTGGTGCTTGAAGTTTGGACCGACGGCCGCATCACCCCCGATGACGCCCTCACGCAGGCGTCGGCGATCTTGGCGCACCACCTAGACGTCTTCGTCGGTTACGACAAGAACGCCGTTGAATTTGAAGAAGCCGCCGACAAGCAGGACGATGAGAAGTCCAAGCTCAAGAAATTGTTGAACATGAGCGTCAACGAGATCGAGTTGAGCGTTCGCGCCGCGAACTGCCTGAACAATGCGAACATCACCACCGTCGGCCAGCTTGCGCTGAAGTCCGAGCAGGAGATGCTCAAGTATCGCAACTTCGGCAAGAAGTCGTTGAATGAAATCAAGGACAAACTCACGTCGCTCAACCTCTCGCTCGGAATGAACTTCGAGCCGGGACTGGTGGATGCGCCGAAGGAAGAACCAAAAGCCAGTTAAGGAATTGACATGAGACATTTGAAGCGCACGGCCAAGTTGGGCCGCACCTCGGAACATCGCAACGCGATGCTTGCCAATCTTGTTTGCAGCTTGATCGAACACAAGCGCGTGACGACGACCCTGGCCAAGGCCAAGGCGGCCCGTTCCGTCGCCGAAAAAATGGTCACACTCGGCAAGAAGGGCACCATTCACCATCGCCGTCTGGCCGTGGCCCGGTTGCATCAGGAATCCGCCGCCAAGACCCTGTTCAAGGAAATCGCGCCGGCGTTCAAGGATCGCCGCAGCGGTTACACCCGCATCATCAAACTGGGGCAGCGCCAGGGCGATGCCGCCCAGCGCGCCATTTTGGAATGGGTGGATACGGTGGTTCCTGTTGAAGCTCCCGCTGCCGCCGCTGCTCCCGCCACCGAGGCGAAGCCGGAAGAGAAGAAGTAAGTTTTTTGAAGCAAAACCAAGCCCGCTCGTTTGAGCGGGCTTTTTTGTTTCTAAAAATCAATTTGTCCGCGTGCTGATCCTCGACTTCAATGCTTGTTCTGGCAGAGAACCGGCAAGAGGCGGAAATGGGTCAACGGAAGATGAACAACAGAAACGCCAGCACCAGCAGCAGGGCGGTCAGCCACCAGACCCGGAGAATTCCTCGTGGTTTTGGACTGCGGGAGCCAAACTCCTCGTTCACGAAAGATTCGTGATCAAATTCCTCTTCCGGAATGCCGAGTTGATCCGCGTGAGCTGAATCGGACCAGCCCGTTTTTTCATCGGAGCCGCATTCCGGGCAGGCTTTGGCATTCTGCGGCAGGATGGCACCACATTGGGGGCAGGTTCCGGGCACGATTCAACCTCCAACGCCGGCGTATTCCTCGTCGGTCCGCAGGTCGAGTCCCATCAAAACGTAATCATGCGAGATGGCCTGCATGTCTTTGACATAGTCTTCCAACCGCGCCAACTGGCTGAAGCCGATCATGGCAAACATGTTCATGGCGGCTTCCTGTTCACCGATGAATTCAGCCTCCACCCGTTCAAGGCTGGCTTGGCGGGCAATGTCGAGCATTTCGGTCACCAGCCCCCTAGCCAGGCCGATCCCGCGAAATTGCGGATGCACCAGCACGCTGACACGGCCGATGTGCCGCTTCCAGCCTCCGAGTTGTTGATGAAGGGTTGCGACGCCGACGACCTTGTGGTTCACGAGCCCGAGCAGCGGGAGGTTGCGGCCCACGTCAATGTTCTTGCACCAGTCGCGGATGACTTTGACGTCCTGCACGCGATGCTTGATGAACATCCGCTCGGGTTCGGGAATATCCAAAAAAAGCTGGTGAAACGCCTTTTCGTCATCCGCCTTCAGCGGCCGCAACAGGGCTTTTCTTCCATCTTTGAGTTTGAGGTTCTTGGGGAATTTCTGGAGTTCAAGTTCAATACTGAATGAC
>JAJXXI010000529.1 GCA_021781185.1 bacterium | reverse complement strand
TGCCCGGCGGCTCAAAACGTGGTTGGTGAAATCCAGCGCCTCGGCCAGGTCCGTGCCGCGATGGCCCGGCTCGAAGCCGAGGATTTCCCGCACGAGCCGCAGCACATGACGGCGTCCTTTGCGTGGCGGCACGTAGAGCTCCACCTGGTCGGTGAACAGGATCAGGCCGACCTTGTCGCTGTTGCGCACGGCGGAAAACGCCAGCACGCTGGCCAGTTCCGCCGCCATCTCGCGCTTGCTTTGCGCGCCCGAGCCAAAGTCGCCGGACGCGCTCACATCCACCAACAGCATCAGCGTGAGTTCGCGTTCCTCGACGAATTTTTTGATGAACGGCCGGCCAGCCCGCGCGGTGACGTTCCAGTCAATCGTCCGCACCTCGTCACCGGGCATGTATTCGCGGACCTCGTCGAAGTTCATGCCGCGACCCTTGAACACGCTGTGATATTCGCCGGCCAGGGAATCGTTCACGAGGCGCTTGGTGCGAATCTCGATGTGCCGCACCTTGCGCAGAATTTCGCGGGTTTGTTCGGTGTTCATAATGCTTTCTGGTGGTGCTCACGCCCGACGCACTCAGGGCACGGGCAGTTCCTCGACAATTTTTTGGATGATGTGTTCCGAGGTGATGTTCTCCGCCTCGGCCTCGTAACTCACCGCCACGCGATGACGCAGCACGTCGAACACCAGGTCTTTCACGTCCTGCGGCGTGACGTAACCGCGCCCTTGCAGGAACGCCGACGCGCGCGCGGCGAGGGTGAGATTGATGGTGGCGCGCGGCGACGCGCCGCATTGCACGTAGCCGTTCAGATCAATCTTGTAGGGACGCGGGTCGCGCGTGGCGAGCACCAAGTCCACGATGTAATGCCTCACCTTCTCGTCCACGTAGATCGTGTTGACCACGCGGCGGGCGCGGATGATGTCCTCGCCGGAAATCACCGGCTCGATGTTCCAGCCCGGTTCGCTGGTGGACATCGCCTCTTGAATGGCGATCTCCTCGGTGCGGCTGGGATAATTCAAAATGACCTTGAGCATGAAGCGGTCAACCTGCGCTTCGGGCAGCGGGTAAGTTCCTTCCTGTTCCAGCGGATTTTCCGTGGCGAGCATGAGGAACGGATCCGGCAGGGCATACGTTTCGTCACCGAGCGTGACCTGTCGTTCCTGCATCGCTTCGAGCAGCGCGCTTTGCACCTTGGCCGGCGCGCGGTTGATTTCATCGGCGAGAATGAGGTTGGCGAAAATCGGGCCGTGCTTGGTGCTGAACGAACCGTCGCGCGGATTGTAAATCAGCGTGCCGACGATGTCGGCGGGCAGCATGTCCGGCGTGAATTGCATCCGCTGGAATTTCACCTGCGTGGCGGCGGCGAGCGTTTTGACCGCGAGGGTCTTCGCCAGTCCCGGCACGCCTTCAAGGAGCAGATGGCCGTTGGTGACCAGCCCGATGAGCAAACGGTCCACGAGATTGTGTTGTCCGACAATGACACGGCCGATCTGCTGCCGCAGCGGCGTCACCCACGCCGAGGCGTTGCGGACCTCTTCATTGATGGCCTGGATGTTCGCATTGGGGCCGGCGGGTGACGGCGTCTGCCGGGCAACCGGCGTTGGCGCGGGCATGGCGTGAGCTGGCTGGTAGCGGAGCTTGTCAAAGGCCGCGTCATTTGCAGCCGGCGTTGGCGCGGGCATCGTGGCGATGTTTGAATCGCCGTTGCTTCCTTGCGGATTCCATGGATTGTTTTTCATAAATGTTAATTTTGGTCGGCTGTTGGTTGCGTTTCGTTTTCTCCGACGGCATCACCGCGACACCGTTGCGATCTGTATTGAATAGACCATGGCGAAATGACACGGAGCTTTCGGGAGGCTTACAAATTTGTAAGCTGCAAATGAGGAGCGAGCTGTAAACCGCGATGCTGGTTGAAGACGGCGGCACGTTTCGTCCGACACAAAGGCTGTGCTGGATGGTCGCTCCGCCGGCAAGGCGGGCGGCAGCGACCGAAATTGGCTTCAGGATCGCGCGGGGTCAACGAGTCGGCCGAGGAAGAGAATGCTGCCGGAATGATTGTCGCGAATCAGAAAAACAAACGGATGATCCGCGCGGAAAACCGGCGTCGGTCGGGGCATCATCATGACGCTGCTCCTCATGGCCACACCGGTTGCCGCCGCCGCTTCGGTGCCGGCTTCGTTCACCTCCACGAATGCTTTGTGAACCACCGCCGAAATATAGAGATCACGCGCACCGTCCATGCCGGAAAAGTCGGCGCTGGTCGTGAAAGCATCCGTCATTCCCATTTGGGCGAGCGGTTGCGCGAGACTGAATTGCGCCGTCAGTTTGAACCGGGGCAGGAACACCGCGACTTTCCGTGTTTGTGCCCGCGCCAGCCAGCGCTCCAGCGTTACTTCATTGAGTTGATCTTCGATGCCCTTCAAACCATCCGTTTCGTGCGGGAGCAGAACGACCATGCTCAAATCGCCCCCCGCGTAAGGCAGCTCCAATAACTGCAACCCATCCGCTTCGGCATACCGGTATTCGGCCGTCCGGCTCATTAACGGCACAGTAACTTTTTGCGTGGATGAAACGGTAAAAGGAGCCGGCAGGGTGTTTGATTTTTCAAATTCTCCGGCCCAGTGCCCTTTGAAGTAAATGGCGTTCACCAGCACCAGCCGCGTCATCGGACCAAGCACGCCCGGTTGAATGAGGCCGGTGATCTTGCCCTTGGTTTTGCCGCTGACCCAATCATTAATGTCCGTCCGGGCAGACGCTGATTGAGTGCAAAAATCCACCTGGTTCAAGCTGGCTTCATAGCTTTGTTTTGCCAGGTCCACAAAAGCGGGTAAAAATGGATGTCCCTGCTTGCACCATAATCCGTTCGCGACATCCAATGCAATCCCTCCGGTTCCGTGGACATGTTTTGTTAATTGCTTCTGTAGTTCACCAAATGCGGTGGCGAACTGGCTCTGGTTCGTGCTGAAATGCAGCGTCTGCGCCATTTGTGCCGCCGTGCCGCCGCGCGCGCCGGCATAGGTCATGGCCAGGCAGGTGGAGATGCTGTAAGGCGAGAAGAACAGATTGCCGTCGGTCGCTTTGAGGCGGGCATAGAGATTCAGCGCAAAGATCGTGTTTCCTTCGGCGAGAGTCTGTATGTTTTTTGCAACCGGGATTTCCGCCGGGCGGCCAATCAAGGCAACCATGGACAAGGTGGAAAATGTCAAAAGGGTTAAAAGCTTCATGGTCTGGCCGCCTTTCTCGCAGAGTTTGCTGCCGGCTGTGACGCAGGCGGGTGGTGGATGCCGCGTTTTGGGGTATGCCGCTGGCAATTACTTTTCATTTCATGAGTTGTTTGCGGATGGCCAGCAGTTCCTTCCGGCGCGCCTTGGTGGTTTCGGGATAACACATCTTCAGCGATTTCATCGTGTCGAGAATCGCCTGCGAGATAATGAGCCGCGCGTTTTCCTTGTCGTCGGCCGGAATGACGAACCACGGCGCGTGCCCGGTGCTCGTGGCACTCAGGCATTCCTCATACGCCGCCATGTAATCCGGCCAGAACTTCCGCTCCGCGATGTCGGCCTGGCTGAACTTCCAATTTTTCTCCGGGCTGTCAATGCGGGCGAGGAAGCGGCGGCGCTGTTCCTCCTTCGACAGGTGCAGGAAAAATTTCACCACGCGCGTGCCGTTGCGATGGAGATGTTTTTCCAGGTCAGTGATGGAACGGAACCGGTGTTGCCAGAATTTTTTGTCCGCGAGCGATTCCTGCGGCAGTTCCTGCGCTTTGAGAATTTCCGGATGCACGCGCACGATCAACACCTCCTCGTAATAGGACCGGTTGAAAATGCCGATCCGGCCGCGCTCCGGCAGGCAGCGCGTGGTGCGCCAGAGAAAGTCGTGTTCAAGATCCGTCGCGCTCGGATGCTTGAAACTGAAGACCTGGCAACCCTGGGGATTGACGCCGGACATGACGTGCTTGATCGCGCCATCCTTGCCGGCCGCGTCCATCGCCTGGAAAATCAGCAGCAGCGAATGGCGGTTGTCCGCGTAGAGCAGGCTTTGCAACTCGCTCAACGCCTCAATGCTCTGGTCGAGGCGCGTTTTATAATCCTCCCTGGACTTGTAAAACGGCTTCACCTTGGTGGGCCATTTTTTGAGATTGACCTTTTCGCCTTCGCGAACGCGGAAGTTTTCGGATTCGATTTTCATAATTTGTTGGTGATGACCGCAATCAGGCTTTGCCGGCGGGCAAGGTTTCCTGCGCCCGTTCTAAAAACTTGAGGTGCCTTTTTTGCTTTCAATTCCAGCTGACGATGCACCTGCAACTTGGCCAATTTTCAACAAACGCCCAGCCAGACAATAAAGCCAGACGAAGCCCACAATCAACGCCGCAATGACCTGCGTGCCCGGAATGGTTTGGTTTCCTTTCGTTGCGCCCGCGCGTCGTAGAAGGCTATCATTTAATGGGCTTTGCAACAAGCATGTCATGATGAGCTGTTGGTATCAGTCGCTGCGCCCCCGCTTTTCTCGCCTCTCATGTCCGCTTGCACCCATTTCAAAGCGTGCAACAATTGCCGGTCGTCCGCAGACAGCAATTGTTTCGGTGTCAGGGTCCGTTCCATCACGGGCACCAGCGGAGTTGCGGCGGCGGGCAGCGGCACCGCCAGGTCCGGGGTGATGCCTTTGTGCCAGAAGGAATGTCCGCTGGGCGTCAGCCATTCTTGAACGGCCAGCATGAGCGCCGATCCGCCCGGAAGTGGGAATTCGTTGAGCACCGTGCCCGTGCCGAAGGAGGTTTCTCCCACCAGCTCGGCCCGATGCGCGTCCCCGAGCGCCCCGGCCACAATCTCGGCGGCGCTGGCGGAGCCTCCGTTGATCAGCACCGCCATCGGCATGTTGGTGGCCAGACCGCCCGGCTGCACCGGCATGGGCGTGATCTTTCCCTTGGCATCCTTGACCAGCAGCACATTGCCGTGGGTCAAGAACTGGCTGGCCACGGTCACGGCTTCCGGCAGCACGCCGCCGGGGTTGTTGCGCAAATCGAGAATCAATCCGCGCACGTGTTGCCGCTGAATTTCGCGCAGGACCGTGCGCAGGTCGTTGGCCACCCCTTCGTCAAAACTCGCAATCCGAAGATCCGCGACCTCGGTCCCGGGCAATTGTTGCCAGGTTACATTTTCAATTTTGATCACCGCGCGGATGATGGCGACGGAGCGCAGATGATGGGTTTGCGGATCCAAAACCCCCAGCTTGACTGAAGTTCCCACCGGCCCGGAAACCAGCGCGACCACCTGATCCAGCGGCAGTCCCGTGATGTCGCCGCCGTCCACGCTCATGATGATGTCGCCGCTGCGCAGGCCGGCGCGCTGCGCCGGTGAGTTGTCAATGGGTGCCACCACCACCACATGCCCGTTTTTCATTGAAATTTCCACCCCCACGCCTTTGAGTTGCCCGCTTTCGTCCACACGAAGCTGCTTGACCATTTCGGGAGTCAGAAAAACGCTGTGCCCGGTGTCGCCCAAAGCGTCCACCATCCCGCTGATCGCGCCATAAGCGAGTTGTTGCGGCCGGATTGCGGCGCGGTCCACATAAAAATGTTCAATGGTGTTCCACGCTTCCGACATGAGACGAAAATCAGAAACGGCATCGGACGGTAAAAAAGTCAGCAACGCCAGCCGGTCGAAGATCACGCCCGAGCCCATGCCCACGACCAGGCAGAGAAACATCAAATAAGCCGGGCGCGGCATTCGCGCGGAAAGTCCGAACAGTTTATCATCGTTTTCGTCGTTCATAAAAGAAGCCGCTTATTCGCCTGGTTCCGGCCAAATCCGGTTTCCGGCCTTGGCGGCGCACCGGCTGGTTGACCGCCTTTGCGCCCGGTCCGTTCAATAAAGATTTTGCCTGTCGGGGTCATGAATGAGGCAATGAACACTGATGAACTCAGGCAACGCGTGCGGTGCCGGCGTGATGCTTGGCAAGAATGGCAGAAACGTAAACCCGCCCGCACCATGCGTGGCGGGCCTCCGGAGGACACATCACAGGCGGCGGCGCATCCCTCATAGCGACGATGATGGCCCAGAAAAGCAGGCCGAGCCAGACAAACAAAGCATTGCTGCCAAGCGAGACTGCAGGCAATGCGCGGACGAAAATCAACGCTCATCACCGCGCTTCGCCAAGAGGCACGGGACGTGGTTCCTCCCACCCGTCCCGTGCCCAATCCTGTTTACTTAACCTTGAGCCGGTCAATAACGGCG
>JAJXXI010000494.1 GCA_021781185.1 bacterium | reverse complement strand
CGAGGGTTGTCACTTCTACAAAATCAACGGCAAATACTACATCACGAGCGCCTGGCTTGCGGGATGTGAGCGAGATGGAATTGGAGGCGCCATTGCCGATGCCAATGCGGCAGAATTTATCCGTGATCTGCCCAAGGGTCTCGATACTGAGCTAGGCCAGGCTGGCGTGCAGTTGAGTGGCGGCCAGCGCCAACGCATCGCCATCGCCCGTGCGCTGCTCCGTGATCCGCGCGTGCTCATTCTCGACGAGGCGACCAGCGCGCTCGACACGGGCAGCGAAACCGTGGTGCGGCAGGCCTTGGAGCGCCTGATGGTCGGGCGCACCTCTTTCATCATTGCGCACCGCCATGCCATCCTGCGCCGGGCCAGCCGGATTTTGACGCTCGAAAAGGGTTTGCTGATTGAGTGCAATGCTGCCAACGGGTTTGTCACGGCGGTGAGTTGATTGGAATTGCTGAACAGCCAGCGGGATGGGCCACTGTTTTCGCGCCGAAAAAGGATCGGACCAATGGCCGGTTATCTTGGATTTTGACCGGGTCTTCTTCCACGTGCTGAAAACCCGCCTCATCCAGGAAGCCAATCACGGCTCCCGCCTGTTTGGCCCGCCGACGTCAAACATGACTCCACCCGCAACTTCTCCCAGATCAATTGCTGCACGATCCGCCGCGTCCAGAGTCCGAAGTCGAAGCCATGCTGCCGCGGGTCTTCACCCAAGATCCAGCGTTTAACCCGTTGCTGCTGCCCTTCGGTTAGTTTGGGGGGCCCTACGGGATGAATTCGGCCAACGCCTCCCAGCCAAGCTTCTTGAAATCACGCAACCAGGGATAGATCGTGGTGCGGCACAAACCTAAGCCCGGCATCACGGTGCTGGGCGACTCGCCAGCCTCCACCACGCGCCGAACCGCCGGAAAATGGGCAAGCAAAATCCAAGCAGATTAAGTCATACGTTTTGAGGACAAGACAATCTGGCCGAAACTTGCTTTGCTGGTCTATGCAATCATCCGCCATCCCGTGACCGCGCGGCGTCATTTTAATTAATTCCCGTTTTGTCATGAAAAAAAACATCGGAACCCTCGCCCTGATTTGCTGGCTGGCGTCGCTGCCTCATCTGTCGCTGGCCTCAGCCCCTGAACGGCTGCTCAACGAACCCGTGGACATCAGCGGCGATTTTCACGACTTCGCCAATTTTTATTATCTGGCCGACCACGTGGCGGAGTTCGATCCGGCCACGCACTCGGGGCTGGTCGTTTACCAACGTTCGCGATTGACGGCCGGTCATTCGTTCAATCACGACGTGGCCGTCATCGGGCCGGCCAAGCCGAATGAATTTCCCGCCGGTCAATATGCCGCCGATCCGAAACTGCCGTTCGCGATTGATTTCGTTTCGCCGCGCACGCTGCGAATCCGCATGGCCAGCGGCCCGCAATACCACAAGCCGCAGCCGGAGCTGATGCTCGCCGGGCCGGTGCCGCAGGACAATTCATGGAAATACGAAAAGGTGACTGGCGGCTACCGCTATTCCAGCGCGTTCGGTTCGGTGACGGTCCAGAAAAATCCGTTTCACATCGAAATCCGCGATGCCAGCGGAAAACTGCTCACCCAAACCGATCACGCCACCGACAACGCCTCCTCCTTCACGCCGATCATGCCGTTCTCCTATGTGCGCCGCGCAGCGGATTATTCGCGCAGCTTTGACGCCGCGTTCACGTTGTCGCCCGGCGAAAAGATTTTCGGCTGTGGCGAATCGTTCACCGGCCTGGACAAGCGCGGCCAGAAGCTCGTGCTCTGGACGGACGACGCCTGCGGGGTGGAAAGTCGGCTGATGTATAAGCCCATCCCGTTTTTCCTGAGCAGTCGCGGCTACGGCATGTTCATCCACACCAGCACGCCCATCACGCTGGACATCGGCCGCAGCTTCAGCGGCGTGAACTCGATGATGATCGGCGATGACGCCCTCGACCTGTTTGTCTTTCTCGGCACGCCCAAGGAGATTTTGAATGAATACACCGATCTGACCGGCAAATCACCGCTGCCGCCGCTGTGGTCGTTCGGCCTGTGGATGAGCCGCTGCACTTACAACTCCGAAAAACAGGTCGTGGACATCGCGGCCAAATTGCGCGCGAACCAGATTCCCTGCGACGTGCTGCACTTGGACACCGGCTGGTTCGAGACGGACTGGGAATGCGATTACGAATTTTCTCCGACCCGTTTCCCGACCCCGGAGAAAATGCTGGCGGACTTGAAAACGGACGGCTTCCATGTCTCCTGCTGGCAACTGCCCTATTTCGTGCCGAAGAACAAGCTGTTCCCCGAGTTGGTTGAGAAAAATCTGGTGGTGCGCGACGGCAAAGGCAATCTGCCAACCGAAGATGCGGTTCTGGATTTCTCCAATCCGCAAACGGTGGACTGGTATCAAGGCAAGCTGGCCGGCTTGTTGAAAATGGGCGTCAGCGCGATCAAGGTGGATTTTGGCGAAGCCGCGCCGATCAACGGCATTTACGCCGACGGGCGGGACGGCTTTTATGAGCATAATCTGTATCCGCTCCGCTACAACAAGGCGGTGGCGGACATCACGGAAAAAATCACCGGTGACAACCTCATCTGGGCGCGCAGCGCATGGGCGGGCAGCCAACGGTATCCGCTGCACTGGGGTGGCGACGCGGAAAGCACGGACGACGGCATGGCGGGCGAATTGCGGGGCGGACTGTCGTTCGGGTTGTCCGGATTTTCCTTCTGGAGCCATGACATCGGCGGGTTCACAGCAAATTCCGTTCAGAGCATGGACAAGAACCTGTTCGCGCGCTGGCTGGCGTTCGGCATGCTGACCTCGCACAGCCGCTGTCACGGCGAGGCACCCAAGGAACCTTGGAATTATGGCACGGACTTCATGAACGAGTTCCGCGCGATGGATGATTTGAAATACCGGCTGATGCCCTACGTCTATGCGCAGGCAAAGGACTGTTCCGCTCGCGGTCTGCCGATGCTGCGGGCGCTGTTCATCGAATATCCAAACGACCCCGGTTCATGGCTGGTGGACGACGAATACCTGTTTGGTTCCAGCCTGCTCGTCGCGCCGCTGATGCACGAAAACGCCACGGGCCGCGCGGTTTATCTGCCGCCGGGAACGTGGATTGATTACCAGACCGGCAAAGCCTACGCCGGCGGCTGGCGGCAGATTGAGGCCGGCCCGCTGCCCGTGGTGCTGCTGGTGCGCGATGGCTCGGTAGTGCCGGAAATCAAACTGGCGCAGTCCACGAAAGACATGGACTGGTCAAAACTGGAACTCCACGTTTTCGCCAAGGACACGGCGACCGCCACCGGTTCTGTTTTCCTGCCCGGCGGCCGGAAGCTTGAATCGCTGACGCTGACGAAGGAAAACGGCGTCTTCAAGCTCGCCAATGATCCTTTCGCCGGCAAGGTAAGGTGGACAATTAAGCCGGAGTGAAGCGTTATGATGAAAAACATCGCCGCCATCGCGGTGCTGTTCGGCGCGCTGGTCAATGGCTTCGCCGGGGAGATGGTGAAGGCAGTGCCGTATCAGTGGCGCAACGTCGTCATCGGCGGCGGCGGATTTGTCACGGGTCTCATCATGCATCCACAGGCAAAGGATCTGTTTTATGCCCGCACAGATGTGGGCGGCGCGTATCGGTGGGAGGCTTCGGATAAGCGCTGGATGCCCATCACGGATTCGTTCGGTTCGGCGGACTTCACCGGCATCGAAAGTCTGGCACTGGATCCGAATGACCCCAACCGCGTCTATCTGGCGGCAGGCACTTATGAGAACAGTCAGGCCGCCATCTTCCGGTCCGACGATCAGGGCCGCACTTGGCAGTGGACGGATGTGCCCTTCAAAATGGGCGGCAATGAGGCCGGTCGCTTCAATGGCGAACGGCTGGTGGTGAATCCACGCAATGGCGAAAACCTGTTCTTCGGTTCGCGTCACGCAGGACTGTGGGAAAGTTTGGACTGCGGTGTCAATTGGAGCCAGGTGCCGGGATTTCCCCGGACGGAAATGTCCAAACACGGTTCACGCAACGGGCCTGTTGCAAACGGTTCGGCCGGGATAATTTGTGTGCTGTTTGACGGACCGGCGATTTACGCGGCGGTCTCGACGACTGGAACCAATTTTTTCCGCAGCACCGACGACGGGGGCACCTGGCAGCCGGTGCCGGATCAGCCGACCGGGCTGTGCCCCAATCACGTTGTCCTCGCGGCGGACGGGAAAATGTATTTGAGCTATGGCAGCGGACCCGGTCCAAGTGACATGACTGACGGCGCGGTGATGAAATTTAACCCGCAGACCGCAATCTGGAAGGACATCACGCCGCTGAAATCACCGGTTAAAGGGCAGTCATTCGGTTACGGCGCGGTGGCGGTGGACGCCCAAAATCCGCAGGTGATCCTCGCGACGACGTTCAGCCGGTGGCGCCCGCACGACGAAATTTTCCGCAGCACCAACGGCGGCGCAAGCTGGGCGCCGTTGCTTTATCAGGCGCATTTTGATCATGCTGCCGCGCCTTACACCGCCGACTGGACGCCGCATTGGCTGGGCTGCGTCGTCATCAACCCCTTTGATTCCAACCAAGCCTGGTTTACGACCGGCTATGGTGTCTGGTGTTGCACCAATCTGACGGCGGCGGATTCTGGGCGCGGGACGGATTGGTTTTTTGCCGATCGCGGTCTGGAAGAGACCGTGCCGCTCACGCTCATCAGTCCGCCAGTCGGCGCACATTTGCTGAGCGGCGTGGGCGACATTGACGGTTTCCGGCACGAGGATCTGGATTGCTCGCCACCGGGGATTTTCTCCGGGCCGCGCTTTGGGAACACGGAAGACCTCGCTTTCGCCGGGAAAAATCCGGCCATCATGATCCGCACCGGCACGGGTCGCGCCAAAACGCACGCGGCCATTTCCAAAGACGGTGGAAAAGCCTGGAGCCTGCTGCCTGCGGAACCAACGGGTGGCGGACACGGCGGCGGAACGATTGCACTTTCCGCTGACGGCGCAACCATTGTCTGGACGCCACCTCGGAGCGCCCCAAGTTTTTCCGCCAACGGCGGAACCAACTGGACGAATTGCGCCGGAATTCCGCCGGGTCTGCGCGTGGTTGCCGACCCGCTGGATTCCCTGCTTTTTTACGCTTTCGACGCGCGAACAGGACGCTTGCTGACCAGCACAAACGGTGCGGCAAGATTCGTTGCGACCGGCGCGGCGCTCCCGACTGAAGGAAGTTTTGGAAACAGCACGACCCTGTCCGCCACGCCGGGGCTGGAAGGCAACCTGTGGCTGACGCTGCGCCGCCACGGCCTGTATCATTCCACCGACGGCGGGGCGAGCTTCATCAAAATTGGCCCGGTGCAAGATGCCCGTTCACTCGGGTGTGGGAAGGCCGCTCCCGGAAAGGATTTCCCGGCTTTGTATCTGGCCGGAACCATTGGAAACACCGTCGGACTTTTCCGCTCCGTGGATGCCGGCGCGACCTGGACGCGCATCAACGACGACCGGCACCAGTATGGAGCCATCAGCCACGTCACCGGCGATCCGCGGATTTTTGGCCGCGTGTATTTTGCCACGAGCGGGCGTGGCATCATCTATGGCGACGAGGCAAAGGAATGATTACATGAAACGATTAACCGCATGTGTCCTGCTGGCCGCCGCCTTGAGCTGCCGGGCCGGCCAATACACCAACTTCGACGTGGCCATTTACATTCCCGTCGGCGTGGTGAACGGCTTCGCCAACCCGAAAAAACTGCAGGATGACTGGGATCTGATCAGCCGCCAGTTGAAGGTGGACAAGGTTTACATCGAGGTGCAGCGCGATCATCAAGTGGCCGGCGGCCCGTTGCTGGAGCAGGTCAAAAGATTTTTCCTCGACCACGGCGTGCAGGTGGCCGGCGGCATGGCACTGTCCGACGGCAGCATCGGCGGACAATTCAAGTCGTTTTGCTACACTGATCCGGACGACCGGGCCTTCATTAAAAGCGCAGCGGAGCTGGCCGCGCGGCATTTCGACGAAATCATCCAGGACGATTTCTTCTTCAATGCCACGAAGACCGATTCCGACATCGCGGCCAAAGGCGGCAAAAGCTGGTCGCAGTTCCGGCTCGAATTAATGGACGAGGCGGCGGAAAACCTGATCGTCAAACCCGCCCAGGCGGTGAATCCGAAAGTGAAAATGGTCATCAAGTTTCCGAACTGGTATGAGCATTTTCAAGGCTTGGGCTATGACCTGGACAAGGAGCCCCAAATTTTTGACGGCATCTACACCGGGACCGA